>CAISKG010000332.1 GCA_903885855.1 uncultured Planctomycetaceae bacterium | reverse complement strand
CGGTCGCGGCGTCCGCCGCGGCGTCGCCCGAAGCGCCCGCCGCGACGGGGGGCGGCAGGCCCGTCGGCGAACGGGATCTCGAGGGGATGTTCCTCGCCGCCCTCGACGCCATGCCGGGGCGCCGATCGGGCAACAAGAGCCTGCGCGAGCGGCTCGGCTGGGACGAGGCGACCTACGATCGCATCCGCGACGGCCTCGCCACGGCGGGGCGGATCGAGCGCGGCCAGGGGCGCGGCGGCAGCGTGCGCCGCCCCGACGACGGCCCGCCGGGCTGAACCCCCGCACGCAGCCGCCCCATCCCGCGCCGCCACCGGGTGTCCGGCCGGAGGTCCGCGGCATTCGGCGTCGCCGCGGTGCCCTGGTTGCCCTGCCCGCCGGTCGCGCCGACGCTTTCCCCGATCCGGCGCTCCCGGAGCCGCCCCGCGCGACGCGCATGGGGGTGGCGCCCGTGGGAGTCATCGCCGGTTCGGTCTTCCGGACGACGCGCCCTCGGGCCGCCCCTGCGGCGTCCCGCGGCGGAGCGTAGGCCGGTGTGCGATCCCTGCCGCCGCGGCGGGGATCACCGCCACCCGCCGGAGGATCGTCCATGGCTTGCCCCCGCACGCGCCGCCGCTGCGGCCCCCGCTCCACCCGTCTGACGTCCGTGCTGCTGGCCGCAGCCTGCCTCGCGGCCCCGCACGCGGCCGGGGCGCCGCTCATCACCGGCCTCCACCGCACCGGCGAACCCGCGCCCGCCGCAGCCTCGGCGCGCGGGCCGGTGGACATGCAGGCGGCCGCGGCCGATCCCTGGTGGCGCGTCGTCGCCCTGCCGCAGCAGGGGGCGATCCTCCCCTACGAGGCGGCGGTGTATTCCGGGCGCGGCGCGGATTTCTACGTACCCAGGGTCTGGTACCACGGCCGCAGCGGCATCGGCGACTCGGGCTGGATCGGCCCCCGCGCCGCGACCACCGACTCGCTCTATCCGCCGATCACCGGCCCGGCCGCCGACTACACCGTCATTTTCGCCACCACCTTCACCGCCTCGCAGACGGGCCTGGCGTCGTTCGACCTGGCCGCCACCGCCGACAACGCGCTGGCGTTCTTCGTCAACGGCACCGTCGCCGGCGGGGACACGCTCACGCCCTGGATCTCGGGGGGCGCGGCGATCGGCACCGAGCAGCGGCATCTCAACCGCCTCCACGCCTTCCGCGGCCTGGCGCCGGTCGTCGCCGGGGAGAACACGCTCTACGCGGTCGTGCGCGACCGCTACGTGATCAATTCCTTCACCGGCATCGGCGGCCACGGCCAGACCGGCTTGTTCGTCGCCACCGTGCCGGAGCCCTCGGCGCTGGGGGCGGCGGCGGCGGCCGTCGCCACCCTCGCGCTCTTCCGACTGCGCCCCGTGCCGGCCGCGCGCCGCCGCGCCCCGGCCCGAGGGGAGCGCGTCACCCCAGCCGACGGCGGAGAATGACCAGCGGATCGGCCTCGGCGCGGGCCGGGGCGGTGGAGAAGGGCTTCGCCAGCGCCATGCCCGCCAGGAATCCGGCCACGTGGGCCGAGTAGGCGACGCCACCGCCGCCGCCGCCCGGGTCGAAGAGGCCGCTGGCGACCTGGAAGAGGAACCAGATCCCCACCGCCACGTAGCCCGGCACGTCGACCATCATCCGCAGCAGGATCACGCTCACGCGCCGGTGCGGGTGGAGCACGAGGTAGGCGCCGAGCACCCCGGAGATCGCGCCGGAGGCGCCCAGGCAGGGGGTGAGGGCCGCCTCGCCGGTGGCGTTGAAGGCCACGAAGGCCAGCGAGGCGATGATCCCGCAGGCCAGGTAGAAGAGCAGGTAGCGCACGTGGCCCATGCAGTCCTCGACGTTGTCGCCGAAGAGCCAGAGGAACCACATGTTTCCCGCCAGGTGCATGACGCTGCCGTGCATGAAGATCGCGGTGAGGAGCGTCAGCCACACCGGCACCGGCGTGGGCCGCAGCCCCGGCACCGTGACGACCATCTGCTGCCCCTGCACCGCGATCTCGCGCTGCGTGGGCTCGGTGACGACGTCGCGGCCGGAGATGATCTCCGCCGGCACCTGGCAGTAGGCGAGGGTGACGTCGTCGTTCTGCCCCATCTGCTGGAGCACCACGAACACGAACACGTTGGCCACCAGCAGCGCGATGGTGACCAGCGGGAAGAGCGTGCGGTCGGAATTGTCGTCGCCGACGGGGAAGACCATGGAACCGGCTCCGGGGTCACTTCGTGAAGCGGTGGATCATCCGGTGGCGGTAGGTCTGGCCCGGGTCGAGGCGCGTCGAGGGCCAATCGGCGTGGTGGATGGAGTCGGGGTACTTCTGCGTCTCGAGGCAGATCCCGCCATGCTTGCCGTACACCGCGCCCCCCTTGCCCGTGAGCGAGCCGTCGAGGTAGTTGCCGGTGTAGACCTGCACGCCCGGCTGATCGGAGACGATCTCCATCCGCCGCCCGCTGGCCGGATCGCGGAGGACCGCCACCGGGCGGAGGACGCCGTCGGGCTTCCAGCCGCGGATGCAGTAGTTGTGGTCGACGCCGCCGGGATTGGTGCCGTCGGCGCTGGCCGGCAGCGCCGCGATCGCGGCGCCGATCGTGCCCGCCGGCCGCCGCTCGGGGCGGAAATCGAAGGGCGACCCCTCCACCCTGGCCTGCTCGCCGGTGGGGATGCCGCCGCCGTCGACCGGCAGGTAGGCGTCGGCGAAGACGGTGAGCTCCTGGGCCGCGACCGGCCCCGACCGCTGCCCGGCCATGTTCCAGTAGGAGTGATGGACCATGTTCACGATCGTGGGGGCGTCGGTCGTGGCCGACATGTCGACCATCAGCTCGCCCGCCGGGGTGAGCGTGTACACCACCTTGGCGGCGAGGCGGCCGGGATAGCCCTCCTCGCCGTCGGGCGACACCGTCACGAGCTCGAGCGCGGGGCCGGATGAGGTGGCGTGCGGCGTCGCCTTCCAGAGGTGCTTGTCGAAGCCGGTCACGCCGCCGTGGAGGTGATTGGCGCCGTTGTTGGTGGCCAGCGTGTGCGTCCGGCCGTCGAGCTCGAAGGAGCCCTTGGCGATGCGGTTCGACACGCGGCCGCAGGTGGCGCCGAAGTAGGGATGGCCCGCGAGGTAGGGCTCGAGCGAGTCGAACCCGAGGACCACGTCCACCGGCCCTCCCGCCGACGGCACGTGCAACGACGTCAGGATCGCCCCGTACTCCGAGATCGTGGCCTTCCATCCCCCGGGCACCTCGAGCGTCCAGAGGTTGACGGCGCGGCCGTCGGGGAGCGTGCCGAAGGGGGTGGCGACGGGGGCAGGCATGGCGGCGGTGCGCTCCTCGCTCGGGGAGGCGGCCACGGCGGAGCGGGCGAGCGGAACCAGGGCCGCGACGAGGACCAACCACACGAGCCTCGACATGGCGCGATCTCCTCCGGGGCGGGGAGCCCGGGCCGCACCCACGGCCGTCGACGCCCCCCTCGGCGGAGCATCGTACGGGAGGGCCCGGTGCCGCGGAAGCGCCGCGCGGAAGGGGGCGGCCGGTCAGGCCTGGGCCCGGGCCGGCACGCGCGGCTTGGCCGGCGCGTCGGCCTCGGCCTCCTCCTGGCGCCGGCCGATCCAGCCGTCGACGCTCCAGGGGCCGGCGCCGAAGGCCAGGATCGCGAGCAATCCCCCGCCGATGGCGAGGTTCTTGAGGAATTGGATCGTCTGCACCTCGCGCTGCAGCGGATCGGCGAGGGTCCAGAAATCGTGGAAGTAGTAGGTGGCGGCGCCGAGGAACACCAGGAGCAGGAAGGCGCCGATGCGCGTCCACGCGCCCAGTAGCAGCGACAGCCCGCCGAGGAGCAGCATCCCGATCGCGCCGGCCAGCGCCGCCTTGGGGATGGGCACCCCTTCCCGCGCCATGTACTCGACGGTCTGGCTGAACTGCGGAATCTTGTTGAACACCGTGCTCATGAGGAAGATCGACACCAGCGCCAGTCTGGCGAGGAGCGCCACGAGTCCCTGGACGGCGGAGGCGAGCTGTTCCATCGATGCGCCTGCGGGCCACGGCCCTCGCGGCGGGGAACGCCGGGGATGCCGTGGGGCCAGATGGTGCCGGGCCGGCACGCGGCGGGCAAGACCAGATCCAGCCGGGGAAATCCGGGCCGAAAAGGGTCAATTCCCGGCCCGGCCGGCCCCCGGATCGGCCGGCTCGTCGCGCGTGATGCAGTGCAGCCCGCCGCGGCCGCGGACGACGACGTCGATCGGCACCGGCTCGATCGCCCGGTCGGGGAAGGCCGCGGCGAGGATCGCCAGCGCCTCGCGGTCGGTGGCGGCGTGGAACACCGGCACCGCCACGAAGCCGTTGCCGACGTAGAAATTGAGGTGGCTCGCCGGGAGCTGGACCCCGGCGTGGCCGAACCGGGCGGGGATGTCGATCGGCACCACCTCCAGCCGCCGGCCGCGCGCGTCGGTCATCCCGCGCAGCAGCGCGAGATTCTCCTCGAGGCTGGCATGGTTGGGGTCGCGGGTGTCGGGCTGCCGCGCCGCCACCACCAGGCCCGGCCGCACGAAGCGCGCGAGCTGGTCGACGTGGCCGTCGGTGTCGTCGCCGGCCAGCTCGCCACCGATCCACAGCACGCGTTCCACGGCGAGATTGTCGCGGAGGGCCTCCTCGAGGCGCTCGCGCGGCACGCCGGGATTGCGGCTCGGGCTGTCGATGCAGCGCGCGTTGGCCAGGAGCGTGCCGTCGCCGTCGGTCTCGATCGCCCCCCCCTCGAGCACGAGCCCCGGCTCGAAGACGCGCAGGCCCCGCCGCCGGGCCACCTCGCGCGATACGCGCGCGTCGGCGTCCCAGGGGGGATACTTGCCCCCCCAAGAATTCCACTCCCAGGCCACCGCCGCGCGCCCGCCCCCCTGCCTGGCGACGAGGAACACCGGCCCGGTGTCGCGGATCCAGGAGTCGTCGGTGGGGATGTCGACGAGCGACACGCCCGCCACGCCCCCCACCATCCGGCTGGCCTCGTCGAGGACGGCGCCGGTGCCCACCACGTGCACCGGCTCGTGACGGGCGATGATCCGCACCGCCCGCGCCCAGGCGCGCGGGACGTCGGCGAAGTCGCCCACGAACGTCGCGCGCCGGCAGGGCCAGGCGATCCAGGTGGCGGCGTGCGGCTCCCATTCGGCGGGGAGCCGGTAGCCGAGGGCGGCGGGCGTGGCGGCGGCGTCCCGGGTGCGGGCCGGCATCGGCTCACCCCCCCCAGCGCGAGAGCAGGCCGCCGTAGGCGTCGATGCGCCGGTCGCGGAAGAAGGGCCAGCGCGTCCGCGACCACTCGATCCGCGAGAGGTCGCAGTCGACCACCACGGTGGCGGGCGCGCCGTGGGGCAGCCGCGCGAGCGTGCCGCCGTCGGGGGCATAGGCGACGCTCGCGCCCCAGAAGTCGAGCTCCCCTTCCCTGCCGCAGCGGTTGACGGCCACCACGAACACGCCGTTGGCCACCGCGTGGCTGCGGAGCATGGTGTCCCAGGATTCGTACTGGGCGCGGTGGAGCTCCTCCTCGCCGTCGAGCCAGCCGATCGCCGTGGGGTAGAAGAGCACCTGGGCGCCCGCCATGGCCGTGAGCCGCGCCGCCTCGGGATACCACTGATCCCAGCAGACGAGCGGGCCGACGTCGAGGCGGCTGGTGCGCACCGCGAGGAAGCCCGTGTCGCCGGGGGCGAAGTAGAACTTCTCGTAGTAGTGCGGGTCGTCGGGGATGTGCATCTTCCGGTAGAGCCCGGCCTGCGTCCCGTCGCGCTCGAAGACCACGCAGGTGTTGTGGAACAGCCCCGGCGTACGGCGCTCGAAGACGCTCGCCACCACCACCACGCCATGCTCCGCGGCGGCG
This sequence comes from uncultured Planctomycetaceae bacterium, assembly GCA_903885855.1. Lineage (GTDB taxonomy): Bacteria > Planctomycetota > Planctomycetia > Pirellulales > UBA1268 > QWOP01. The sequence goes on along the minus strand of CAISKG010000332.1, from coordinate 9,834 downwards.
CGGGCCACGCGGTCGGTGAGCGGGCCGGGCACCACCTCGGCCTCGGCGAACCGCGCGTGCTCCTCCGCCTGGCAGGGGTAGGTGCCCGCGAAGAGCTCCTGGAGGCAGACCACCTGGGCCCCGTCGCGGGCCGCGGCGGCGATCCCGTCGAGCGCCCGCGCGACGTTGGCCTCCCGGTCGTCGCCGCAGGCCGACTGCACGAGGCCGACGCGCACCACCCCCTCCGGCGCCGCCTGGCGGGGCGAGGGGGGGGCGCTCGTCCGCCGGCTCATCGCGCCACCGCCTCCAGCCGGGCGGCAGGCACGGGGAACTGCTCGGCCAGTTCGGTGACCTCGCCGCGGATCCGGCCCAGGGCCGCCTCGTCGTCGGGGGCGCGGAGGGCGGCGAGGATCCAGCCCGCCACTCGCCGCATCTCGGCGGTGCCGAGGCCGCGGGTGGTGAGCGCCGGCGTGCCCAGGCGGATCCCGGAGGGATCCATCGGCTTGCGCTCGTCGAAGGGGATCATGTTCTTGTTGCAGGTGATGCCGCAGCGGTCGAGGACCTGCTCGGCGAGCTTGCCGCCGATCGACAGCGGCGTGACGTCGACGAGCATCAGGTGGTTGTCGGTGCCGCCGCTCACCAGGCGCACGCCGCCGGAGGCCAGCGCGTCGGCCAGGGCGCGGGCGTTGTCGACCACGCGCGTCGCGTAGTCGCGGAACTCCGGCCGCAGCGCCTCCGCGAAGGCCACCGCCTTGCCGGCGATGACGTGCATCAGCGGCCCCCCCTGCTGCCCGGGGAACACCGAGCGGTCGAGGATCTTGGCGTCGCCGGCGCGGCACATCGCGATGCCGCCGCGCGGGCCGCGCAGCGTCTTGTGGGTGGTGCTCGTCACGAAGTCGGCGACGGGCACGGGGTTGTCGTGGATCCCCGCCGCGACCAGCCCGGCGTAGTGGGCCATGTCGACCATCAGCTTCGCCCCCACCTCGCGGGCGATCTCGGCGAAGCGCCCGTGGGGGATCTCGCGCGGGTAGGCGCTCGCCCCGGCCACGATCAGCTTCGGCCGGTGCTCGCGCGCCAGGCTCGCCACCTGGTCGAAGTCGATGCGGTGGTCGTCCCGGCGCACGCCGTAGTGGACGAAGCGGTACAGCACCCCCGAGGCGTTGAGCTTCATCCCGTGGGTGAGGTGGCCGCCATGGGCCAGGTCGAAGGCCAGCACGGTGTCGCCCGGCTGGATCGCCGTCATGTAGACGGCGGCGTTGGCCTGGGAGCCGGAGTGGGGCTGGACGTTGACGTGCTCGGCGCCGAAGAGCCGCTTGAGGCGCTCGCGGGCCAGATCCTCCACCTTGTCGACGAACTCGCAGCCGCCGTAGTAGCGGTGGCCGGGGTAGCCCTCGGCGTATTTGTTGGTCAGCACGCTCCCCACCGCCTGCATCACGGCGGGGCTGGTGAAGTTCTCGCTGGCGATCATCTCCAGGCCCTCCTGCTGGCGGGTCTGCTCGGCGGAGATGGCGGCCCAGACCTCGGAATCCTCCAGTTCGACGAAGTTCACGCGGGAATCCTCCGTGGGATGCAGTCTCGGGCGGCGGCGCGAGCGGATCGGCGGCTCGCTCCCCTGGATTGTGCGGGGGGCCGGGGAGGGGCGTCAACGAACCGCCGCTTTCCCCGGGAGCCGCCCCCTCCGCTTCAATCGATGAGCAGCGGCTGGGGCATGAACGTCAGCACGGGGATCGCCAGCGACGCCAGGCCCAGGGCGGTCCGCAGCGGGCCCAGGGGGGGCCCCTCGTCGTACACCGGCGGATGGTCCACGCCGAGGAGCGTCACGAGCACCACCATCAGCGTCCAGTTGGTGCGGCCGGTGAGGATGATCGCCGCCATCGACGCCAGCAGGAGCGTGCGGGCCAGCCACTTGGAGCGGTCGCCGAAGAGGGCGTAGATCACGTGGCCGCCGTCGAGCTGGCTCATGGGGATCATGTTCAGCCCCGTGACCAGCAGCCCCACCCATCCGGCCATGAACAGCGCGTTGGGGGCGATCGCCGCGGCGGCGCCGCCGCCGGCCAATTCGGGCCGGGCCGCGGCGAGCATCCACTGGCCCACCAGCGGCAGGGCGAAGAGGCATTCCTCCGCCGGCTCGGCGCTCGAAAGCCCGGCCCACAACAGCGGCAGCGCCACCGCGAGCCCCGCCAGCGGCCCGGCGACGGCGATGTCGAAGAGCTCGCGGCGCGTGGCGCGCGAGCCCTCCATGCCGATCACGGCGCCGAGCGTGCCGGTGAGGAGCACGGGCACCGGCAGGAAGAAGGGGAGCGTGGCCGGGATGCGGTGGAAGAGGGCGGCGAGGAAATGCCCCGCCTCGTGGGCCGTGAGGACCGCCAGCACCGCGGCCATGTAGACGAGCCCGCGCACGCCGTGCTCGGCGAGCCCGCCGGCGACGTCGGCGTCGACTCCCAGCACCAGGGGCTCCCAGCCCACCACGCCCGCGGAGAAGGTGGTGGCGGCGGTGAGGAGGTAGAGCACGAGCTGGAGGATCAGGCGACGCAGCGGCGGGCGGGCCGCGCCCCGCCCCTCGGGAAGGAAGACCCTGGGGGGGGCGGCGTGGGAGGGCGCCGGCGGCGGATCGAGGAAGGTGGGGAGGCCCGACATCACCCCCGAGGATACCGCGGCGCGGGCAAACCGGACCTTCCCGGCCGCACGCCGCGGGCCCACCGCCGCGACGATCGCCCCGCCGGGTCCGATTGCTACACTGATCGGCTCGTTCCGTCGGCCCCGGCGCCGCGACGCCCCCTCCCGAGGATCCTCCGATGGCCACGCCCCGGTCCGTTCCCCAGCTCTCCGGCCTCCGCACCGCCGCCCTCGTGCTGGGCATGGCGGTCTGCCTGCTGCCGGCCCCCGTCCGCGCCCAGGCCCCCACCACCGGCCGCAAGGTGATCGCCGTGATCGCCGTCGACAGTTACGGCGACCTCAAGCAGCAGCTGGCCTGGATCGGACCGCACATCGACAACCCCGGCCTGGCCGGCACGATGGAATCGCTGCTGCTGCTCGGGACGCAGGGCAAGGGGCTCGCCGGCCTCGACGTGAAGCGCCCGATCGGGGTGTTCGTGACCACGCAGGAGGGCGACTTCGGGATCCACGCCGCGCTGCCGGTCAAGGATCTCGACAAGTTGCTCGGGTCGCTCCAGGGCATGACCGGGCCGGTGGAGAAGGATGGCGATCTGCGCCGCATGACCCTCCCCAGCGGCCAGGACCTCGAGGTCTCCGAGAAGGACGGCTGGGCGCTGGTCAACCAGCGTGGGCAGGCATTCGGGATCGCCGACCCCTCGGCCGTCCTCGATCCGCTCGTGTCCGACGCGACGCTGACGGTCGAGCTCCACCCCGCCGACATGCCCGAGTCGATCCGGGCGCTGCTCTCGGCCGGCATCCAGCAGATGGCCGGCGCCGCCGCCGCCCAGGGGCGCAAGATCGACGCCAAGGCGCTGCAGACCGCGCTCGACGGCCTGGCCGACGTCGAGACGCTGTCGCTCTCGATGGCCATGGATCCGAAGGAGAACACCGTCTTCCTCGAGAACCGCGTCATCGGCCGCAACGCCCCCGCCGCGGCCTCCGCGAACACCCCGCTCACCGTCGCCACGGCGGTGGCCCACGACGGCGGACTCCACGCCCTCAAGGCCCACGCCGTGCAGCCGATGACGAAGGACCAGGCCCGCCAGGTGCTCTCGATCCTCGAGAGCGCCATGCCGGCCGGCGACGAGCGGGCCCGCGTGGTGGGCACCGTCGTCCGCGGGATCGTCGAGGCGATGGCCGACGCCGGCGGCCTCGACGCCGCGCTGACGGTCGACACCAGCGTCGCCGGGCAACTGCCGGTGATCACCGCCGGCGCCCACATCGCCGACGGCCCGGCGCTCGAGAAGCAGGTCAAGGCCCTGCTCGCATCCCCGCAGATCCCGCGCGAGGTGAAGGCCACCTTCGACTCGGGGAAGATCGGCAAGGCCAACCTCCACACCGTGTCCATCGACGTCTCCGCGTCGCCGGCCGCCGGCATCGTCGGGCCGGCGGTGGAACTGACGCTCGCCGTGACGCCCGACTACGCCTTCCTCCTCCACGGCGGCGACGTGAAGGAGCGTCTCGAGAAGCTCCTGGCCACCAACGGCTCCCCCAACGCCGCCGTGGCCGACGAGGAGGTGCCGGGCGTGGCCGTCTCCATGGCGCTCGACCGCGTGCTCTCCTACCTCGCGTCGATGGGCCTGGGCCCGCAGGCCGAGGCGGCGGCCGAGCAGGCGGCGAGCCTCGCCGACACCGACGCCGACTCCGGCTCGATCACGATCACGGCCAAGCCGGTCGACGGCGGGGCCGTGACGCGGCTCACCGTCGGGGCCGGCGTGATCAAGGCCGGCGCCGAGATGGCCCGGCGGCAGGCGGTCCCCGCGGGCCGCCCCGGCGGCCCCGCGCCGCAGCGCTGAATCGTCCCGCCGCCGGCTTCCCGCCCGCTGGTCCCGGGCCCGCGCCCCGCGGGCGCGGAGGCCCGTGGGCCTGGCGCAGGGCCTTCCCGAGGAGATCCCGTGACCGACACGAGCACCCCGTCCGGCGGCGCCCCGCACGACGGCCTGCGCCATGCCATCGCCGGCGTATCCGTGGCGGATCTGGCGGCCCGCCACGGCACGCCGCTCTACGTCTACGACGCCGAGTGCATCCGCCGCCGCTGCCGCGATCTGACGCGGCCGCGCGGGGACGACGCCTGGGACACCGTCCGCTTCGCGCAGAAGGCCTGCTCCAATCTGGCGGTGCTCGACCTGGTGCGCCGCGAGGGGGTGATGGTGGACGCGGTGAGCACCGGCGAGATCCGGCGGGCGCTCGCGGCCGGCTACGCCCCGCACGCCGGCCGCCGCGGGGGCGACGGCCTGCCCCCTGCCCACCCGATCGTCTACACCGCCGACATCTTCGACCGGCCGAGCCTCGACGAGGTGGCCCGCCACGGGATCCACGTCAACTGCGGCTCGGCCGACATGCTCGAGCAGCTCGCCGAGCGCATGCCCGGCGCGGAGGTGACGCTGCGGGTGAACCCCGGCTTCGGTCACGGGCACAGCCAGAAGACCAACACCGGCGGCGAGGGATCGAAGCACGGCATCTGGCACGAGAGCATCCCCGACGTCATGCGGCGTGCCGAGGCGGCGGGGCTGATGGTCACCGGCCTCCACATGCACATCGGCAGCGGCACGGATCTGGCGCATCTGGCGGAGGTGGCCGGGACGCTCGAGCGCGTGGCCCGCGACATCGGCCGCTCGCTCGACACCGTCAGCGCCGGCGGCGGGCTGCCGGTGCCCTACCGGCCGGGGGAGGTGCACGCCGATCTGGGCGGCTACGTCGCCCTCTGGAACGCCACGCGCCGGCGCCTCGAGGAGGCCTTCGGCCACCGCATCCGCCTCGAGATCGAGCCGGGCCGCTACCTGACGGCCGAGAGCGGCTACCTCGTCACCGAGGTGCGCGCGGTGAAGATGCAGGGAAGCCGGAAATACCTCCTCGTCGACGCCGGGTTCAACACCCTCGCCCGCCCGGTGATGTACGGGGCCTACCACCCCATGACCCTCTGCCCCGGCCCCGGGAGCCCGTCGGCGGCCCGGTCGCGCGAGGAGGTGGCGGTGGGGGGGCCGCTGTGCGAGTCGGGCGACATCTTCACCCAGACCGACGGCGGCTTCGTGGCCACGCGCGACCTGCCCTCGGCGCGGGTCGGCGATCTGCTGGTGATCGAGATCGCGGGCGCCTACGGCTTCGTGATGGCGAGCAACTACAACTCCAAGCCGCTGCCCGCCGAGGTGCTCGTGGACGGGGGGCGGGACCGCCTGGTGCGGGCCCGCCAGACCCCGGAAGACCTGTTCCGCGGCGAGACGGTGTAGCCGGGCCGCGGGCAGGGCCGGCCCCGGCGCCCCCTCCCCCGATGCCGGAAAGCCCGCTGTTTTCCGGCATCGGCGGCGGTCGGCGCGGCGGCCGGTCGCCATCGCCGTGAGGCTGCTACCATAGAGAGGCGTCGCTCCAGTTTTCCTCCCTTCCCTGCCGATCTTCCCGCCATGGCCAAAGCAGGACCCCGCAAGAAGCTGCCCAAGGAACTGGCCGTGATCACGGCCGACAACTGCACGGGCTGCGAGTCGTGTCTGGAGGTCTGTCCGGTCGACTGCATCATCAAGGTGCAGCAGTACGACCAGTTCCACAATCTCCAGAGCTGGTGTGAGATCGACGTCGAGCGGTGCGTGGGCTGCGAGGTCTGCGTCCACATCCCGGGCAAGAAGTCGAATCCCTACGAGCTCAAGGTCTGCCCCTGGGACGCCATCGAGATGGTGCCCACCGAGATGGTGGCCGTGGCCGTGGCCCAGAGCGGCGGCCCGCCGGAGTACGTCGAGGCCAACTGGGATCGGCTCGTGGGCCGGGCCCAGGCGTTGGCCGAGATGAAGGTCGCCGCGGGCTGACGCGGCCGGATCGCGGCGGGGCGCCGGGACGATTGACCGCGCCCGACGCGGGCGGTATCGTGAACAGGTGTCCACGACCGCCCCGGGCCCTGCCGTGACCGACGTCGCCACCCCCGACGCCCCGTTCCACGACCGCGTCAAGCTGGCCTGCGTGCGCGGCCTCGGCGGCCGGACCTACTCGCTGCTCCTCGGCGCCTTCGGCACCCCGGAGCGGGTCTTCGCCGCGGCGCCGGCCGAACTGGCGCGGATCGACGGGATCGGGCCGAAGATCGTGGCGGCCATCCGCGAGCACGCCGACGGCGCCTTCGCCGACGAGACGCTCCGCCTCTGCGAGCGCGAGCGGGTGGCGATTCTCCTCCGCGGCGATCCGGAGTATCCCCGCCTGCTGGCGCAGGTCCCCGATCCGCCGGCGATCCTCTTCGTGCGCGGGGCGTTCGCCCCGGCCGACGCCCTCGCGGTGGCGATCGTCGGGTCGCGCCATTCGAACGCCTACGGCCGGAAGGTCACCGAGCAGTTCGCCGCCGGCCTGGTGCGGGCGGGCTACACCGTCACCAGCGGCCTGGCGCGAGGCATCGACGCCGCCGCCCATGCCGGCGCCATCGCCGCCGGCGGCCGCACCATCGCCGTCCTCGGCAGCGGCGTGCTCAACGTCTACCCCCCCGAGCACGCCGGCCTGGCCGACGACGTGATCGCGCACGGGGCGCTGGTCAGCGAGGTGCCGCCGCTGGCCCAGCCCCATCCCGGCGCGTTCCCGCAGCGCAACCGGATCGTGGCCGGGCTCTCGCTGGGCACGGTCGTGGTGCAGGCGGCCGACCGCTCCGGGGCCCTGATCACCGCCCGCTTGGCGGGGGAGCAGGGGCGGGAGGTGTTCGCGGTTCCGGGGCCGATCGACTGTCGGCTGTCGCGGGGCTGCCATGCCCTGATCCGCGACGGGGCCACGCTCGTGGGCAGCGTCGACGACGTCCTCGCCGAGCTCGGGCCGCTGTTCGAGCCGGTGACGCTCGCCGGGGGTCGCGCGGTGGCCAGCCCCGCCGAACTGGCGCTCGAGGGGCAGGAGCGGCAGGTGTTCGACGTGGTGGCCGCGGCGGGGGCGGCGGGCGTCGAGATCGACCGGGTGGTCGACGCGACGGGCCTCGATGCCTCGCGTGTCCTGGCGACGATCGGCGTCCTCGAGATGCGCCGCCTCGTGCGCCGCCTGCCGGGAAGCCGCGTGCAGCGGGCGTGACGGCGCCCGCCTCCGGAAGCCGGCTTCACCGCCGCGCCCCCCTGGCGTACAATCCGCCGCCATGGACACCGCACTTCACTCCCGCTCCAGTTCGATCCGCGCCCGGCTCCTCCAACTCCGAGACTCCCTTTGACTGGGAGGGCCGCAAGCGACACGCCGCGCGCATCGAAGAGGCGATGAGCCAGGCCGGCTTCTGGGACTCCCCCGAGAAGGCGCAGGCCACGGTCGCCGAGCTCAAGGGGGTCAACGCCGTCCTCAAGCCCCTCGACGAGGCGCTGGCGGCCAGCGCCGACCTCGAAGCGCTCGAGGAGCTGGCCCGCGAGGACGAATCGCTCGAACCGGAGCTGCTCCGCGAGGCCGACGCGCTGGAGAAGAAGGTCGACGCGCTCGAACTGGCCTCGCTCCTCTCCGGCCCGCACGACGCCTCCGACGCGCTGGTGAGCTTCAACGCCCGTGACGGCGGCACCGACGCCAACGACTGGGCCGAGATGCTCCTGCGGATGTACTCCGCCTGGGCCGCGAAGCACGATTTCACGATCGAGCTCCTCGACCGGCAGGACGACGAGGTGGCCGGCATCCAGAGCGCCACGGTGGCGATCCGCGGTCCCTGGGCCTACGGCTACCTCAAGGGGGAGTCGGGCATCCACCGGCTCGTGCGCATCAGCCCCTTCAATTCCGAGGGCAAGCGGCAGACGAGCTTCGCGGCGGTGGACGTGGCCCCGGAGATTCCCGACGACGACACCGAGATCGAGATCAACGACGCCGACATCCGCGAGGACGTCTTCCGGGCCAGCGGCGCCGGCGGCCAGCACGTCAACAAGACGTCGAGCGCCATCCGGCTGACGCACTTCCCGACCGGGATCGTGGTCCAGTGCCAGAGCGAGCGCAGCCAACACAAGAACCGGGCCACGGCGATCAAGATGCTGCGGGCGCGGATCGCCAGGATCCAGGAGGAGAAGCGGGAGGCCGAGAAGCACGCCCAGCACCAGTCGAAGCCGAAGACCGGCTTCGGCTCGCAGATCCGCAACTACTTCCTCCATCCCGATCAGCGTGTGAAGGACCAGCGCACCGGATTCTACGTGGGCAATTTCCAGAGCGTCCTCGACGGCAACATCGACGGCTTCCTCGACGCCTACCTGCGCTGGAACGCCTCCGGTCAGGCGCCGGCCGCCGGCGCCGACGACTGACCCGGGCATCCGCTCCGGGGCGCCCCGGCCGAGGATTCCGGCCGGGGCGGGGCCGACTTTTGCCCGGTGATCCCGCGATCCGGGCCGATCGCACGACCGACCATGCTGGACCGCCCTGCCGGGGCCGGGTAGATTCCAGGGTCTCCTCCAGCGATGGTTCGGGAGGGGCATCCCTTCCCATCTCCGTTTTCAGTCCCGGGGCTCCATGGCCGAAAAAGAACAGGCTCTCGAAGTCGAGGGCGTCGTCACCCAAGCGCTCGCCAACACGCGCTTCCGCGTGCAGATCCAGGGCGGGCACATCGTCAACGCGCACGTCGCCGGCAAGATGCGGAAGAACTTCATCCGCATCGTTCCGGGCGACAAGGTGAAGGTCGAACTCTCCCCCTACGACCTCACCAAGGGCCGGATCACGTTCCGCGAGCGTTGATCCGGTCGGGCGGTCGAGTCGCCGCAATGGCGTTCGCCTCGGCGCGGGCCGTCGGGGGCTCCGCGGCCTCGAGGGCCGCGAGAGCGGGCGACCTTCCGGACGCGGCCCGTCTCAGGCCTCGTCGCCCCCCACCACTTCGCCCGGTGCATCGGCCACCGTCGGGCCGGGCCCCTCGGCCTCCGGCGGGGCATGCTCAGGCGGCGTTCGGGCAGCGGCCTGATCCGTCGGCGGGCCGGCGCTCTCCGGCACCACCGCGGCCGGCGACTCGTCGGCGACGCCCGTCGCGCCATCCGCGGCGCCCGCCGCGGTCCCCTGCTCGGTGCGGCGCGGCTTGGGGCCCTTGGGCCCCTTCGACTTGCCCGCCGGGGCCTCGGCCTCGGGGGGCGGGCCGTGCATCGCGTCGAAGAGCGCCTTGAGGGCGCCGAAGGTGTGGATCGGCGCCTTGCCTTCGCGCTGCGCCTCGGTGATCTCCACCGGCCCGCGATCCTGGCGCTTCGACTCGTAGACGCGCCCCGGCGGGGGGCCGGCCGGCCGGTCGCGACGCCCGCGGGGCGGCCCGGCGGGGCT
>CAISKG010000331.1 GCA_903885855.1 uncultured Planctomycetaceae bacterium | reverse complement strand
GGCGGCGCCGGCCGGGAAGGCCGCGGCCGAGGTGCCGGCCGGCGCCGAACCGCGCCGGGGCAGGGGGGGGCTGGCGATCGCGGGCAGCGTCGCCGCGGTGGTGGCTCTCGCGGCGGCGGGGTGGATGCTGCGGTCGTCGCGGCCCGATCTCCTCGGCAGCACCGCGGCGATCCAAAGCGGCCTCCTCGAGGGAAGGCTCGACGAGGCGGCGCGGAAGCAGGCGGTCGCCGAGGTGATCCGCAACGCCGACCGAATGACGAAGGAGGAGCTCGACTCGGCGCGGAAATCGCTCGATGAGGAGTGGCAGCGGCTGCGCGACCTGGCGATCGACGCCTTTTTCGCGGCGCCGGAGGGGGAGCGGGCGAGCCTGGCCGACCGCGGCATCGATCTCACGATCGCCTACCGCAAGCTGCGCTTCGGGCTCTCGCCGCAGGCGCGCGACGACGGCGGGAGGCGGCAGCGGCCCCCGAAGGACCGCGAGCGGCGGAAGCTCTTCGAGCGCTACGGCGAGGCCCTCGTCGCCCAGGCCAAGAAGCGGGGCATCGCGCTGCCGGAATGGCAGTGAGCCCCCCGCTGCCGCCCCGGCGGCGCCGCGCCCGGCCCTGACCGGCCCGGATGGGGGCGCCGTTGCGGGTCGGCGCGGCCGGTGGCACGATGAATGGAGGTGCGCGGCCCGATCGCCGCCGCGCCCGCCGCCCCCAAAGGACCGCGGCCCGTCCCGTTCCGGAGCCCCCCGTGAGCGAGTCGTCCCGAGGTCAGCACCACCATTACGCGTGGTGGCTGATCATGTGTCTGTGCGGCGTCGACTACTTCAGCACCCTCGGCTACCAGCCGTCGATCGCCTTCGAGGGTGCCGGCTCGCTCGCCCCGCTGGCGACGCTCGTGCTCGTGCTGGTGACGCTCTTCGGAGCCTACCCCGTCTACTCCTACGTCGCGGGGCAGACCCCCGACGGCGTCGGCTCGATCGGGATGATCGAGCGCCTCGTGGGGGGCTGGCGCGGCAAGATCGGCGTCCTGGTGCTGATCGGCTTCGCCGCCACCGACTTCGTGATCACCAAGACGCTCTCCGCGGCCGACGCGGCGGCCCACCTGATCAGCAATTCGCTCTTCGCCGGCAGCGCCCCCCCCTGGGCCCACAACCAGATCGTGATGGCCGCGACGCTCCTCCTCCTCCTCGGGGCGATGTTCCTCAAGGGGTATTCGGAGGTGGTGGGGATCGCGACGGTGCTCGTCGCCGCCTTCCTCGGGCTCTCCTTCCTGATCGTCGCCAGCGGGCTGTGGCACCTCCTCACCCACCCCGACCTCCTGCGCCACTGGTTCTCGGACGTCGCCTCCGGCGCCTACCACCTCCACGAGAAGCCGATCGCCGGACACGGCCTGTGGGTGGCGCTGGGGATCTCGCTGCTCATCTTCCCCAAGCTCGCCCTCGGCCTCTCGGGCTTCGAGACCGGCGTGCTGCTCATCCACCTCGTCAAGGGGACCGACGCCGATCCCTCCGACGACGCGGCCCGGATCGCCAACACCCGCAAGCTGATGCTGGCGGCGGCCCTGATCATGTCCTTCTTCCTCATCGGCTCCTCGCTCGTCACCGGCACCGACACCATCATCCCGGCCGACGACCTGCGGATGGAGAAGGACGAGGCCGGGGCGGTCGTCTCCAAGGGGAAGGCCCTCGACCGGGCCCTGGCCTACGTGGCCCACGGCGAGAGCCCGCTGGCGGTGAGCCCGCTGTTCGGGCCGGTGTTCGGCACGATCTACGACATCTCCACGATCCTCATCCTCTGGTTCGCCGGGGCGTCGGCGATGGCGGGGCTGCTCAACATGGTGCCGCGCTACCTGCCACGCTACGGCATGGCCCCGGAGTGGGCGGCCGCCTACCGGCCGCTGGTCATCGGTTTCACGATCATCAATCTGCTCGTCACGTGGGCCTTCCGCGCCGACGTCACCGCCCAGGGAGGCGCCTACGCCACCGGCGTGCTCGTGCTCATGACCAGCGCCTGCATCGCGTCGCTGGTGCACATGCAGGTCGAGGCCTCGCGCGACGGCGTGGAGCACCACGTCCTCAAGCGGATCGCCTTCGCGCTGATCACGCTCGTCTTCATCTACACCACGATCACGAACATCACCGAGCGGCCCGACGGCATCATCATCGCCTCGATGTTCATCGCCGCGGTGCTCGTGATCTCGATCGTGTCGCGCATGTGGCGCAGCCAGGAACTGCGCCACAAGGAATTCCGCTTCGCCGACGACGCCGCGCGGATGCTGTGGACCGACATCTGCACCGAGGGGGCCTTCCGGGTGCTCGTCCCGCACCGCCCGGGGAGCCGCTCGCTCGACGAGAAGGAGGAGGAGATCCGCCGCCGCCACCGGATCCCCGCCGAGGTGCCGCTGGTGTTCCTCGAGGTGCACTACGGCGACACCAGCGAGTTCCACAACGCCCCGATCCTCTCGGCCCGCCAGGAGGGGGAGCGCTTCATCATCGTGGCCCGCGACGTGGTGAGCGTGTCGCACACGATCGCCCAGATCGCCATCGAGATGACCCGCTCGGGCGCGCCGCTCGACGTGGTCTTCGGCTGGAGCCAGGGCAGCAGCCTGAAGCTGGCCTTCGAGTTCCTCCTCTTCGGCCAGGGGGACGTGCCCAACGTCGTCTACGACCTGATCGAGAAGGCGGTGCCGGAGCCGGCCAGGCGGCCCACGGTACTCGTGGGGTGAGCCGCGTACCGGCGTGCTCGCCGGGCCGCCGTCACTCGGCGCGCTTCACGGCCCACCCCTCGTCGAAGAAGTCCGCGGCGACGACGCGGCCGGGCTCGCGGCCGTCGGGGGGCACCGCGGGATCGATCACCGCCCAGTCGGGGAGGCGCCGGTTCTGGAGGGCGTTATTGGCGTCGTGCTCCTCGCGGAAGGTGAGGCCCGAGTTGAGCACCACCAGCCGCGGCGTCGCCTCCGGCGGGAGGAGCGGATTGGGGTAGGCCATCACGGGCACGTGCCCGGCCGGGAAGCGGCGTGGGGCCGCCGAGCCGGGGCCGATCACCACGCCGTCGGCGGTCCACTCCAGCGGCAGCCCCGGGAGGACGCGCGCCACCAGGGGATTGGAGCGCGCGTCGCCGAAGAGGACGAGATTCTTCTCGCGCAGCAGCGCGTCGGTGACCTCCCCCGCCGCGACCACCGGCAGCGGGCCGCGGAACAGGTCATGCCAGCGGCGCGCGAGGTGCTCGAACTCCTCTCCGCGAAGCGATCCGACTCTGGCGCGAGCCCCGGCCCCGTGGGCCCCACGACGACGAACGGAGCGTCGAAGACGGTGTCGATCGGGCCGGTGAGCCCCGGCCGCTTGCGGAGCGGCGGGAGCGCCCCGGGAGCGACGATCCCCCAGGCGCCGTCGGGGGCCAGACCCCCGCGCGCGACGACCAGCGGCCCCTCCTGCCCCTCCCCCTCGAGCACCGTGCCGTCGACGTCGATCCGCCAGGGGCCCTCGATGTCGGCAAGCGCCAGCGCCGTGACGTTCACGGTGTCGACGTCGAGCGTCACGCGCCCCTCCCGGCGCGCGCGCACCGCGTCGATCCGGGCCGGCGCACAGTGCTCCCCGAGGCCCAGCGGCTCCACCCACCACAGGCCCCCGTCGGCGAGCGTCGTACCGGCCCAGTGGACGGTGTCGGGGGAGCGCGGCCGGCCGGCGGCGACCGCCGGGGCGAGGATTCCGGCCACCGCCGCCCGCGAGGCGTCGTCGTAGCGGTGCTCCATGCCGGCGCCGATGACGTGGGGGATGGGCCGCCCCTCGGCGGCCAGCGCCGCCGCCATGATCTCGCTGGCCGGCCGCTGCCAGTCGCGCGCGCCGGAGTAGGCCACCGCCGGGATGCCGAGGAGGTTCCGCGCCACCGGCGGGACGTCGGTGAGGCGCCACAGCCTCGACTCCCACGGCGGCACCTCGAGCGGCGCGAGGCCGATGAACCGCGCCGTGTCGACGAAGCCCGCGCCTCCGTGGACGGCGCAGAAGCGGTCGGCGTGGCGGGCGCCGATGCCCCACGCCCCGGCGCCCCCCATCGAGAAGCCCGCCAGCACCACGCGGTCGCGGTCGACGGGGATCACGCCGGCGAGCGCCTCGAGGGCCTCGAAGACGTCGACCTCCCCCGGCCCCTTCCAGCCGTTGCAGTAGCGGCCGAAGGGATGGAGGACGACCGCGTCCGCCGGGAAGAACTCCCCCGACCGGCGCGACTTGCCCCACAGGAAATGGAGGTCGGTGTCGCGCTCGCCGCGGCCGTGCAGCCAGATCCACACCGGCGCCGGCCGCGACCGGTCGAGCCCCGGCGGGACCACGATCCCGTAGGGCTGCGGCGAGCCGTCGAGGCGCGAGCGGTGGGCGAGGGCGACCGCCTCCCCCGCGCGCCACGCCGGCGAGCCGGCGGCGAGGGCGTCGAGGCGGCGCTCCGCCTCGTCGAGCGCCCAGGCGGCGCGCTCGAGGTGCACGGCCTCCCACCATTCCCCGCATTCCAGCGCCCACTCCACCGCCTTGGGGAACACCTCCACCTCCACGCGCACCGCGTCGTCGGGAAAGGCCGTGGCCGCGATCCGGCGGCGGATCGCCTCGAGCCGCGCGGGCACCGCGGCCCAGGCGGCCGCGCGCGGGGCGTCGAGCGCGGCGACG
>CAISKG010000330.1 GCA_903885855.1 uncultured Planctomycetaceae bacterium | reverse complement strand
CCCGCCGGCGGCGCCCCCGCCGACCCCCGCGCCGCAGGTGCCCGGCCCGCGTCCCCCGGCGCCGCCGTTCTGACGCGCCCCCCGCGGAGGGCCGCGCCGGCTCAGGCGGGAGACCGGGCGCCGCCGTCGGCGGAGCCGGCCGACTCCTCGGGCGTGCCCCGCATCTTCCGCCGAGCGCGCGACAGCGCCGGCCCGATCGACCCCAGCGGCAGGCCGGTGATGCGGCTGATCTCGCCGTAGCTGCGCCCCTCGAGGTGGTGGAGGCGGATGAGGCGGGCGTCGGCGGCGTCGAGCCTGGCGAGCAGACGCTCGATCTCCTCGCGGTCGGCGCGACGACGCTCCTGATCGGGGGCCGCGCCGGCAGGGACTGCGACCGGCGCCGGGGCCGCGGGGGGGGGATCGTGGCGCTTCATCATCCGCACCGCCGTGCGCCGCGCGATCACGGTCAGGTACGTCGGCAGGCTCGCGCGCCCCGCGAAGGCCCGGAGGACCGCGGCGTCGCCCTTGAGCAGCTCGACGAGGATCTCCGCCACCACGTCGTCGCGGTCGGCCGCCGAGAGCTCGAGCCGACGCTGGCTGCAGGTGCGGTCGACGACGTGGCGGAACAGGCCGGCGAACCGCGCCACGAAGGCATCCCAGGCTCCCGGCGCGCCGGCCAGGCAGTCCCGCACGAGGGCCGCGTCGCTCGAGTCGCGCACGACAATCTCCGCGGACTCGGGGCGGGGGAGGGATGGCGGCGCCGCTGGAAGCGGCGTCCCCCCGAGGGGCTCCGGGGAGGCCGACGTCCGTGCTTCGGCGCGCCCCCCTTGCGATCATACGGGCCGCCTCCGCGGGCCACCAAGCCGTCGGCGCCGCGGGGGGCGGAAAGGGCGGAAAAGATGCCCTCTGTTTTCGTTGACAGGCTCAGGGCTTCGACCTACCATTCCGCGCATCCGCCTCGTCCTCCAGAGGCAGCCCATCCGTCTTCCGGAGCCGTTCCGACCATGACCCACGTCGTCGCCGAGCCGTGTTTCGCCTGCAAGTACACCGACTGCGTGGTGGTGTGCCCCGTGGAGTGCTTCTACGAGGGTGACAAGATGGTCTACATCCACCCCGACGAGTGCATCGACTGCGAGGCCTGCGTTCCCGAGTGCCCGGTCGAGGCGATCTTCCACGCCGACAACCTGCCGGCGGAGTGGAAGGATTTCACGGCGCTCAACGCCGAGATGGCGCCGCAGCTTCCGGTGATCACCGAGAAGAAGGACCCGCTCTGCTGAGCCGTCCTCCGGGGGACGGGGCGTGAACGACGCTCCCGTCCCCGCCCCGCGCGGCGCTCAGCGGAGGTCGACGCTCCAGTAGGCGCTGTCGACGAAGCTCCGCCAGGTCTCGTATTTCGGGTTGCCGAGCTTGATGGTGAGCAGGGGGCTGCGCTTCGGCTTCACCGGCTGACGGATGAGTTGCATCCGAGCTTCGTGCGGCGTGCGGCCCCCTTTGCGCACGTTGCAGGCCACGCACGCGCAGACGATGTTCTCCCAGCTCGTGATCCCGCCGCGGCTGCGGGGCACCACGTGATCGAGCGACAACTCGCTCGTGGGGAAGGTCTTCCCGCAGTACTGGCATTGGTTGCCGTCCCGGGCGAAGACGTTGCGGCGGTTGAAGCGCAGCCCCTGACGCGGTCCGCGGTCGCAGGCCACCAGGCGGATCACCCGCGGTGCGCGGAGGTCGAAGCCCACGCCGCGCACCCAATCGTCGTCGGCGGCGGGGAACCGCGACCGGAGGGCCGACAACTCGCGCCAACTCTCGAGGTCGTGGGCGGCGAAGCGCCCCTCCTCGATGTGGATCACCTCGGCCAACTCACGGAACAGCAGCACCAACGCCCGCCGCACGTTCGTGACGTGCACCGCCACGAAGGAGCGGTTGAGGACGAGGACGCTCATCCCCAGCGAGGAGGGCATGGCGATCGCGGCGGCCGCGGGCCCGGGGCCCGTCCGCAGCCGCGCTGCTCCCGCTCCGGCGTGTGTTCCGTTCCCCTGCATCGCGGTCCAGTCGGTGCGTGGAACAACCCGAGAGACCGCAGTCTATCCCGCTTCCGCGATGGCTGCCACAACGGCCCCCCGCCGGCCGTCCCTTCCCTTGCCATCGTCGACGATCGCGGGCACACTCACCTCCATCGGCCGGACGACGCCCCCGGGAGCGTCGTGGCGCCGGCGGCCCGGTACCTGCGGAGAAGTCACGTGCTCCACTACTCCTGCGACGTCTGCAAGCGGCCCATCGATCCCCGCAACGATCTCCGCCACGTCGTGAAGATCGAGGTCTTTCCGGCCGTCGAGGATCCGGCCTGCCCGGCCTGCGACGGCGACGCGTCGGATCACCTCGACGCCATGCAGGAGATGCTCGAGCGGATCGAGGAGGAGGACGACCTGACCCTCGACGACGGTGCCCGCACGATGCGTTTCGATCTCTGCGACGCCTGCCGCCAGGGCTTCGTCCGCAATCCCCTCGGCATCAAGGCCGGCAAGCGGCTCGACTTCAGCAACAACTGAACCGCGGCCCGCGGCTCCCCGTCGCGTCGTCCGAGGTGCTGGCGGCGGTGGCAGCCCGCGAGGGCATCGCCCGTCCTCAGTCGAGCCGCACGCGCCGGTCCTCGCGGTGGCTCGTGGCCGCCGCCTCCACGACGCGCAGCGCCCTGAACACGTCCTCCAGCCCGCTCTGCGGCCGCACGAGGCTCGTCACGCGCCGGTGGAACTGCAGCAGCATCTGCTCCCCGACCGGCCGGTCGGCGTCGAGCGATTCCTGATGGCGGCCGGCGGTGTCGAACCACACCAGACTGGCCGGCAGGTCGACAAACGCGATGCCCCGCTCGCAGGCCACCTGGAGTGCGGCCGGCGGGCGGAAGCCGAGGGCCTCCTCCCAGCAGGCCGGGATGTAGTAGCCGCAGCTGATCTGGGCGATCGTCCCCTCGCCGGGGCGGCCGGAGGGGGTGAAGTCGAGGCTCATCATGCCGTAGTCGTCGCGCTCGGCCCCGGGCGTCTCGGCGTGGCGCACGCCGATCACGCTCGTGGGCTCGCTGCCCACCACGTAGCGGCACCAGTCGACCAGTTCCATCAGGTCGCGTGCCTCGGCGGCGCGGTCGCGTGCGGCGATCGCGGCGGCGGTCGTGCCCTGCGGCACGCGGCGGTGGCAGAAGAGCATGCGCGGGGGGCCGAGGCGCGTGGCGATGAGCTCCTTGAGGCGCACCGTGGCCGCGGCCGAGCGACGCGTCAACTCGGCCATGAACACGATCCCCGACGCCTCCACGCGCCGCCGGAGCGACTCCATCTCGGCGGCCACCAGCGGCAACCCGGCGCCGCAGTACACGGCCTTGCCCGCCTCGCAGGCCGCCAGGATCGGCGCCGTGCCGTACCACTGGTCGGCGAGGTAGAGGATGGCGTCGATGTCGTCGCGGGCGGCGAGTTTGCGGAAGCCGTCGGCCGGCGCGGCGCCGAGCTCTCCGGCGGCGCGGTGGGCGAGGTGCGACACCTGCTCGCAGACGCCGCGCACCTCGTAGCGATCGGCGAGGGCCCGCAGTGCCGGCAGATGGCGCTTGTCCCACGCCGGTCCCAGGCCCACGATCCCCACGCGGAGCCTCATCGCTCCGGCTCCGTGGCGGCGGCGGCGATGCGCTCGCGATCGATCCCCTTGTCGGCGATGTCCTTCCGGCACCAGGCGCCGTCCCAGCGGATGCAGCGCACGGCGGAGTAGGCCCGGCGCTTGGCGTTGGCGAGGGAGTCGCCCACCGCCGTCACCGCGAGCGTCCGGCCGCCGTCGTTGACCGCCACCGGGCCGTCCGGCCCCGCGACCGCCCGGGTGGCCGCGTGGAACACCGTCACCCCGTCCACCGCGGCGGCCTCGTCGAGCCCGCGGATCGCTCGCCCCTTCGCCACGGGCCCCGGGTAGCCCTCCGACGCCATCACCACCGTCACTGCCGCGCCGGGCCGCCAGGTCGGGACCGCGATCGACTCGAGCCGTCGATCGACGGCGGCGTCGAGGATCTCGAGGAGGCTCGAATCGAGCAACGCCATCAGCGTCTCGCACTCGGGGTCGCCGAAGCGCGCGTTGAACTCGAGCACCTTCGGCCCCTGGGGCGTGAGCATCAGTCCCGCGAACAGCACGCCGTGGAAGGGCACGTTCGAGCGCCGCATCGCGTGCACGGTGGGGACGAGGATCCTCGCCTCGATCTCGGCGCTGGTGGCGGCGTCGACGAACGGCGTCGGGCAGTAGGCGCCCATCCCGCCGGTGTTCGGGCCGACGTCGCCGTCGTGGGCAGCCTTGTGGTCCTGGAGAGGCGGCAGCGTGACGATCGTGCGGCCGTCAGTGACCGCCATCACGCTCACCTCCGGCCCGTCGAGACGCTCCTCGATGAGGATCGTGCGCGCCGCGACGGCGAATTGCGGGTCGCGCGCCAGCGCGTTCACCGCCTCGACCGCCTCGGCCCGGCCCGCGCAGACCACCACGCCCTTGCCGGCGGCCAGACCGTCGGCCTTGACCACGACCGGCATGTCGTCGCGGCTCTCGAGATACTCCACCGCGCCGGCGGCGGAGCGAAACTCCCGGTGCAGCGCCGTGGGGACGTCGCCGCGCCGCAGGATCTGCTTGCAGAAGGCCTTGCTCCCCTCGATCCGCGCGGCGGCGGCGGTGGGGCCGAAGACGCGCATCCCCTCCCTGTGGAAGAGGTCGACGATCCCGCCCACCAGCGGCGCTTCGGGGCCGACGACCGTCAGCTCGCAGGCATGCTTCCGCGCCGCCGCCAGGAGCCCGGGGAAGTCGTCCGCGGCCACCGGGAGGTTCTCGCCGACCGCGGCGGTCCCCGCGTTGCCGGGCGCCGTGAACACCTCGGCCCCGTCACGGGCGAGCTTCCAGGCGAGGGCGTGCTCCCGCGCGCCACTGCCGACCACGAGGACGCGACGCGATGGTGCGGGCAAGCGGACGGTCCTCGTCGGGGGCAAGGCGCGGGGCCTGGCGGGATGCGCGGGCGTGGGGGGCCGCGTCGGGAGAGGCAGCGTACCGTCCCCGGGCCCCGCTGCGAACCTGTCCGAGAGCGCGCGGCGCGGGGCTCCCGCCGGCTCTGGAGCCCTCCCGCCCGGCCCGGGGAGGGGGCGGTTTCGGCCTGTCGTGCGGGTGGGGCGCACCTTGCGGCGCCGGAGGGTGACGGCGACGTTGACACCCACAGCACAGCCGATACAGTTGACAGGAGAGTTCGTGAAAAAAATCACGAACTCCTCCCGCGCCCGGAGTTTCTCGGTTTTTCGGTCCGTCAGGGCGCGTCCGTGCCCCCGCCCTTGTCGCCGCAGCGTTCAGGTGCCAGTGCCCGCGTCATCGTCGTTCGTCCGCCGCCTCCCGCCCCGGTGCCGGGGCGCGGCTGCCCCCGTGGCTGGGGCGGCCGCCGGGGCGACCCTCGGCGCCGCGCGGGCCACCGGCCACATTGGGTCGCTCGGCGCAGCGCGGGGCCGCGGTGTGGGTGTCGTGCACGCCGGTCATGCGAGTCGCGCCTCGGTGCTCGAGTGGGGCGAGAATCGACGGGCGGCCTTCAGCGGTGAGGCGAGGAATGGCTGAGAAGAAAAAACTGTCGACGGCCGAGATTCTCGCGGCGGCCCGCGGTGGCAAGGCGCCGCCGCCCCCCGCCGCGCCGGCCGGCGCTGCCGATGACGCACCGGCTGCGGCCGCCGCGCCGGACGACTCGTCGGGCGAAGCCGCGCCGGCTCCCGCCGCCAAGCCTGCCGCCAAGCCTGCGGCCGCCGGCGCCGGAGGACGGCCGAGCGTGGCCGATAT
>CAISKG010000329.1 GCA_903885855.1 uncultured Planctomycetaceae bacterium | reverse complement strand
CCTGGCCCTGCTCGCGCTGGTGGCGGCGGGAATCCTCCTCCTCCACGAGCCGCCGGCGCCGCTGCCGGCCGACGCCCCGCCGGAGCGATTCTCCGCCGGGCGGGCGATGGCCGACGTGGAGGCGATCGCGCGCGAGCCGCATCCCCCCGGCTCCCCCGCCCACGCCCGCGTGCGCGACCATGTCGTGGAGCGCCTCAGG
The DNA here is from genome assembly GCA_903885855.1 of uncultured Planctomycetaceae bacterium. Lineage (GTDB taxonomy): Bacteria > Planctomycetota > Planctomycetia > Pirellulales > UBA1268 > QWOP01. Next base: position 1,366 of record CAISKG010000329.1, on the reverse strand, counting down.
GCCGTCGGCCTCGAGGTCCGCGTCGAGCGCGCGGTGGCCACGCGCGTGGCCCGCGGCGGCGGCCTGCGCCTGGCGAACGTGGAGAACATCGTCGCCACCCGCCCCGGCACCGCCCCCACCGGCACGCTCGTCCTCGCCGCCCACTACGACTCCCACGCCACCGGCCCCGGCGCCGGCGACGACGCGGCGGCCGTGGCGGCGCTGGTGGAGGCGGTGCGGGCGCTGGGCGACGCGCCTTCGCGCAACACGCTCACCGTGCTGGTCACCGACGCCGAGGAGTACGGTCTCTTGGGCGCCCAGGCCTGGGCCGACGCCCTCGGCGAGGCCGAGCGCCAGGGACTGGTGGTGCTCAACTTCGAGGCCCGCGGCGGGGGCGGGCCGGTGTTCATGTTCGAGACGAGCGACGGCAACGAGCGGCTGGTGCGCGCGTTCGCGGCGGCCGCGCCGCGGCCGCACGCCTCGTCGCTGATGTACGCGCTCTACAAGACGCTCCCCAACGACACCGACCTCACCGTCTTCAAGCGCCGCGGCCTCGCCGGGCTCAACTTCGCCTTCGTGGGGCGGTGGCGCCACTACCACACCGCGCTCGACACGCCGGCGAATCTCGACCGCCGCAGCCTGCAGCACCACGGCGCGTCGGCCCTGGCGCTGTCGCGCCGGCTGCTGGCGGCCGACCTCGCGCCGCTGGCCGTCGCGGCCCCCGCCGACGGCGTCTACTTCGATCTCGCCGGCCGCGTCCTCGTCCACTACCCCGTCGCGTGGGTCTGGCCCCTCACGCTCCTGGCGGTGCTGGCCTTCGGGGCGCTCTCGTGGCGGGCGCTCGCCGAGCCGCGGGGCCCCTGGCACTTCGTCACGGGCATGGCGGCGGCCGCCGCCACGGTGGCGGCCGGCGCGGTGGTCGGTTTCGGTTTCGGGGCGCTGCTCGAGGGCTTCCGGGCCGGCATGCCGCACCGCGATCCCTGCGGGGCGCGCGCCTTCGAGGGGGCGCTCGCGGGGAGCGTGCTGGCGGTGACACTCCTCGGCTGGGGGCTCCTCGCGCGGCGGATCGAGGGGCGGGCCGGGATCCTCGGCGCGCTTGCCTGGTGGGTGGTGCTGCTCGTGGCGGCAAGCGCCCTCCTTCCGGGGGGCACCTACCTGCTGCTCTGGCCGCTCGCCGCGGCGCTTGCGGGCCTCGCCCCCGGGGCGGCGCTGCCCGCCGCGGCCGCGGCCCTTCTTTTCCTCGTCCCCTTCTGGCATTCGCTGTCGCTGCTCTTGGGCTTCTCGATCCCGGCGGTGCTCGGCGGACTCGCGGCGCTCGCCTTCATCCCCCTCCTGCCGGCGCTGCGCCCGGTGCTGCTGCCGCGGTCGCCGGTGCCGGCCGGGGCGG
>CAISKG010000328.1 GCA_903885855.1 uncultured Planctomycetaceae bacterium | reverse complement strand
CGCATGGATGCGGCGGCCGTCGCCGGGCGAAACCCTTGGCGTTTCGCCGGGCGACCCCAAGCGAAAAAAGGCCCGGAGGGCTTTTTTCGCGTGTATCTAGAACTGGTACTCCAGCCCCAGATTGAGACCTTGGGCCCAGAAGTCGTTGGTGCGCAGGTTGTAGGCCGGGGCGGCGGGGCCGGCGAGCGGTCCGGGGGGGAACTGCGAGGGATTGACGGAGCCGTCGATCTGCCCGGCGGCCCTGGCGACCTGTGACCACCACAGGAAGGTGTAGCCGACCGACACGCGGCACTGCGACCACAGCGCCCAGTCGAGGGTGGCGCCGAATTCCCCGACGGCGGCGAACGAGCTGCCGCCGTAGCCGCCGATGTTCGTCGGCTGGGCGAGGACCCCTCCTGCGGTGGTCGTGGTGGTGGGCGTGGCGCCGGGCGAGGCGGTGACGCTGGTCACGGTGGAGCCCGCGATGTCGTTGTCGTAGATGCTCGCCCCGAGGGCCATCTTGCCGAGGAGCTGGAAGCCGACGCGCTGCCACCACCATTTCTCGATCCAGCCGAACTCGCCCCCCTGGAACTGCGTCTTCGCGGCGAAGCCGTCGGTGGAGAGGATCGACGTCTGCGGGTAGCCGCCGGGGGCCCCGGTGGAGATCGTGGAGGCGTCGTTGACCCACACGTTGTCGTTGAGCTGGAGGAAGCGGTAGCCGCCGACGAGCCAGCGACGGTGGTCGAGGTCGCAGCACAGCGACCGGCGGAAGATGAGGTCGAAGCCCTGCAGCGACGTGTCCTGCGTGGCGGTGATCGAGCGCGCGAGGAGGGCCGGATTGGCGGGCAGCGTGTTCGGCGGCGGCAGCAGGACCGAGGCCTGGGTGCCGGTGACGGCGTCGACGTAGGGGCGGGCCAGCAGGACGGTGCCCCCCTGATTGCCGAAGGTGCCGGTGGAGGTGGCGTCGGCGAGCTGGAAGTACTGGGCGTCGAAGCCGTCGTGCTGGGTGGGGTCGAGCCAGTAGCCGACGGTGATCCGGCCGCCGGGGCGGAAGGTGCCGGGCATCCAGTCGTTGCCGAAGAGGATGCTCGTGCCCGGCTGGCCGATGACCCCCGCCTGCGCCGCCGGGGTGCCGGCGGGGCTCGAGGTCACGAGGGCCGGCAGGAAGTTGCCCGAGGTGCTCCAGAGCAGCAGTTCCGGGGCGATCCACAGGCGGCCCATGTAGTTCATCCGGAACATCCGCGTGTGGTCGCGCGTGCACCAGCAGCGGCCGTCCGACTTGTGGTAGGCGTATTCCCCGGGGCCCATCCAGGCCGGATCGACGACGTTGCGGTCGCAGGGGGAGGCGGGGAACGGCTCCTGGAACCAGGCCAAGAGGCCGTCGGGGTCGTGGGCGTGCTCCGGTGCCCGGTAGGGATCGAGGCCCCCGGGCACTTGCGGCTCGTCGGCGCGCTTGGGGAAGGAGGGGAGCACGGTCGGCCCGTCGCCGATCGACTCGGGGTAGCCGAGGGGATTGCGGGCTTCGGGTTGCCGCCGGGCCACTGCGGCCTCGTCCTCACCGGTGGGCGTGGCGGGATCGCGCGGAGCGGGGCGGTCGGGGGCCGCGGGGGCGGTCTCGGCCGCGGGGGCGTCGGAAGGGGAAGGGAGATCGTCGGCCCGGGCGGGCGCTCGCGCCAGTGCCATGAGCGCCAGTGCCATGAGCGCCAGCGCCGCGAGCGCCGAGCAGACCCCGGCGCCCCGGATTCGGTCGGGCGACGGCCACACCGCTTGCATCCCGGGAGGGGGGCGCTGCGGGGCGCGGGAGGCGGTGGTGGGGGAGGGTGCCAAGGTCGTGGTCTGCCGGGCGTTGGTGTCGGGCCGGGAGGTGCGGTCGGCGGAACCGAATCGGCCGGCGCCCACGGAAGGAGCGCAGCGGTGGGAGACGCTATCGGTCGCGCCGACGCCGCGGCCTGAGTGAACTTTGCCGGGGAGCCGAAAACCTTTCCCAGGCCTCCCAGAAAGCAAAACCGTTCAAGTCATGCCCTCCACGAGGTCGATGCCCCTGTCGATTCCCGGCTCCCGGCGGACCGCCGGCCGGGGTCGCCTGTCCCCTTCCGAGGGCGTGGACGCAAGCACCCATGATCAGCCGCAAGCCCCAGAGCCCGCCCCCAGCCCGCGCCGGCCTCCGGCTGCGGCCCCTTCCGGGACGCACCATCCCCCGGGCGGGGCGCTGGATCGTGTCCGTCGTCGCGCTGGCCGCGCTGTGCGGGTGCACGCGGGGCCGCTACTACCTCCAGGCCGACCGGGAGGTGAGCACGCTCCTGGCGGAGAAGTCGTGCGATCCGCGGTGGGCGCTGCCGGCGAACTTCAACGTCCGCCAGGACGACCGCAGCCGCTTCTACGACGTCTACAACCAGATCTTCCCGCCGATGCCGCCGGACGATCCCACCGCCCACCGCTACATGCACTGCGTGGACGGCAAGAAGGCCTGGCCGCTGTGGCACGCCAACGGCGACCGCACCACGCTCGACAACCCCGACTGGCGCGCGCGGCTCACGGAGGTGGTGGAGCTCACCGACTCCGGGGCGATCAAGCTGACGCTCGAGTCGGCGATGCGCCTGGCCTACCTCAATTCGCTCGACTGGCAGGATCAGCTCGAGACGCTCTACCTCTCGGCGCTCGACGTCAGCACGGAGCGCTTCCGCTTCGATGTCCAGCTCTTCGGCGGCAACGACACCTTCTACGCCAACCGCGGTCCGCTCAACGCCGCCGGGGCCTCGACCACCTGGACCACCGCCACGAGCCTGCGCGCGAGGAAGTACTTCGCCAGCGCCGGGACCATGGTCGTGGGGGTCGTGAACTCGATCATGTGGCAGTTCGCCGGGCCGGACAAATACACCAACGTCTCGCTCGTCAACTTCAACCTCGTCCAGCCGCTGCTGCAGCGGGCCGGCCGGTCGGTGGCGCTCGAGCCCCTGACGATCGTCGAGCGGGCCCTGCTCGCCAACCTGCGGACGCTCCAGTTCTACCGGCAGGGCTTCTTCCTCCAGGTGGCCTTCGGCGCCGGCAGTCCGCAGCAGCTCCAGCGCCGCGGCGGCTTCTTCGGCGGCACCGGCTTCACCGGATTCACCGGCACGGGCATCGGCGGCTTCGGCAACATCGGCGGCGTGTTCTTCGGCGGCAACGGCGTCGGCCTGCAGGTGGGGGGAGGCGGCACCGGCGGCTCGGGCTTCGCCGGCGGCGGTGCCGGCAACGTGGGGGGCTTCTACGGCCTCCTCCAGCTCCGCCAGCAGGTGCGCAACGCCGAGCAGAACCTCAACGCCCAGGAGCGCGCCCTCGCCCTCCTCGACGCCAACCTCGAGGCCGGCACCGTCGGCCTCGACCAGGTCGACCAGCTCCGCCAGAACGTGGAAACCAACCGCGCCGGCCTCCTCCAGGCGAAGACCACGCTCACCAACACGCTCGAGAACTACAAGGTGAGCGTGTTGTGCATCCCGTCCGACACGGCCATGGCCCTCGACGAGAGCTTCATCAAGCCGTTCCAGTTCATCAGCCCCGATCTCCAGGATCTGCAAAACGACCTCGGCGGCTTCCTCGCCAACTACTCCTTCGGCGAGGAGGAGAATCTCAAGGAGACCGACGATCCGCGCGTGCCGGAGAGCCTGCGCGGGGCGGAGGAGATCCCGGCACCGCCGGCCAGGCAGGGCGACGACCCCGCCGACGCGCCGGCGACGGAGGACGCCGGAAAGACCGACGCCGCGGCGGCGCAGGCCGCCGGTGAGCCGGCCACGGCCGACGCCGGAGACGCGGGGGATGCGGCCGCCGAGGCCGACGCCGACACCGACGACGACGACGCCGCGTCGGCGCCGCGCGACGACCGGCGCGTGATCGAGGAGGGGATCGCCCGGCTGGCGGCGCTGCGGAAGCGGGTCGAGGAGCAGGCGGCGATCGTCGCCGCGGACCTCGCCCTGGCACGCGACAATTCCAAGGCGCGTCTGGCCGGCATGCGGCCCACCGAGCGCGAGACCTTCACCCGCGAGATGAAGCTCCTCGAGGACGACCTCGCCAAGCTCCTGGCGCGGGCCCGGCAGGCGGAGGCGGAGATGGAGCGCCTCGCCGGCACCCTCACGCCGGAGAACCTGCGCGAGACGTCGGACAAGTTCGTCAAGCTGGTGGCCGACGTCGCCGGGGCGGTCGACGAGATGTCGCTGATCCAGGCGCGGGCCCGGGTGGAGGCGGTGTCGATCGACCTCGAGCCGATCGACCCGGACGTGGCCTTCGAGATCGCCCGTGCCAACCGTCTCGACTGGATGAACAACCGCGCGGCGCTCGTCGACCAGTGGCGGCTGATCCAGTTCAACGCCATGTCGCTGCTCTCGGGGCTCGACATCGTGGTCGACGGCGGCGTGAACACGGTGGGCAACAATCCGGCCAAGTTCCGCACCCCCACCGGCACGATGTCGGCCGGCGTGCAGTTCGACGCCCCCTTCACCCGCCTCACGGAGCGCAACAACTTCCGTCAGGCGATCCTCGACTACCAGCAGGTGCGCCGCCAGCAGATCCAGTACGAGGATCGGATCAAGCTCGCCATCCGGCAATCGCTCCGGCAGCTCGAACTCAATCAGCGCAACCTCGAGACGCAGCGCCGCGCGATGATCATCGCCATCCGCCGCGTCGACCAGACGCGCCTCACGCTCTCGCAGCCGGCCCCGCCGCTCCCCCCGCCCGGGCCCGACGGGACGGTCGACATCAGCGCCGGACAGCTCGGCCCCACCGCCACGCTGAACCTGATCTTCGCCTTCAACGACCTCCGCAGCACGCAGGACGCCTTCACGAGCATCTGGATCAACTACTACGGCACGCGGGCCTCGCTGGCCTTCCAGCTCGGGACGATGCAGCTCACCGAGGAGGGCCTGTGGATCGACCAGCCGCTGGCCTGTGCGGAGCGTGCCAGCGCCGACGAGCTGCCGCTGCCGCCGCCGGTGCCGCAGGAGTGGCTCGACCACCTCGACGAGATCGACGCCCGCGAGGGGCGCCCCGCCAGCCCGCTCCCCGCGGCGGCCGGTGCCGCCGACGCCGATGGCACGCCCGCGGTGCGCCCCGACGTCCGGGCGGCTCCCATCCCCGCACCCGCCGGGGGGGACGAGTCGGCGCCCGCCGAGGGGGAGGCCGCGCCCGGCGCGTCGCGTCTCCTGCCGCTGCGGATCCCCGGGCTCCCCGCGGCGCTGCGGGGCAGGGACGACCGCGGCGGGAATCGCGCGGCGGTCGTCGCGGGCGAACGGGTAGACTGAATTCCGGCGGTCCCGCGACGGGATCCCCCTCCAGGAATCCACCACCATGGCCGACGCCACCACCACCCCCGCCGCACCCCCGGCCGCGCCCAAGGCCGATCTGAGCGCCATCGCCGGAATCCTCGGCGACGCGGCCGCCGACACCGCCGCGCCGCCGCGCCGGCGCCGCCGGTTTCCCTGGAAGACGCTGGCGTTCTTCGCCCTGCTCGGGGGCGGGGCGGCCGGGGCCCCGTGGGTGCTCGAGCGGTTCGGCGGCGGAGCGGGGAGCAGCCCCGTCGACGCGCTCCCTTCGCACACGGTCGACCGCGGCCCGCTCACGATCTCCGTCACCGAGGACGGCAGCATGGTGAGCGACGAAAACGTGGACATCGTCTGCGGCGTCGCCGGCGGCGCCACGATCATCTGGCTGATCGACGACGGGGCACGCGTCACGGAGGGGACGGAGCTGGTGCGCCTCGACAGCTCGAAGCTCTCCGAGGATGTCTCCGGCCAGAAGATCGCCTTCGAGAAGGCCCGGGCCGCCAACATCCAGGCCGAGAAGGACTTCGCCGCCGCCAAGATCGCCGTCGAGGAGTACACCGAGGGGACCTACAAGAAGGAGTTGCGGAAGGCCGAATCGGACGTGACCGCCGCCAAGGAACGGCTCCAGTCGGCCCGCAACCAGCTCGAGCACGGCCAGCGCATGTTCCGCAAGGGCTACATCACCCCCCAGCAGCTCGACGCGCAGAAGTCGGCCGTGGAGCGGGCCGAGCTCGATCTGGGCACGGCGGAGATCGCCCTCGACGTCCTCGAGCGCTTCGCCAAGCCGAAGATGATCACCGAGCTCACCAGCCGGCGCGACGCCATGGAGGCCAAGCGTGACAGCGAGCGGGCGGCGCTGGAGCTGGAGAAGGCGAAGCTCGAGCGGCTCACCTCGCAGCTCTCGAAGTGCACCCTCACGGCGCCCAAGGACGGCCTCGTGATCTACGCCAACGAGCGCAACCGGCAGGCCGAGACCGAGATCAAGAACGGCGCCAAGGTCAACGAGGGCACGACCATCATCCGCCTCCCCAATCTCGAGCGCATGCGCGCCGACGTGGAGGTGCACGAGTCGAAGGTGGACAAGATCCGCACCGGCATGCGGGCACGGATCAAGGTCCAGGGGCGCGAATTCGAGGGGACGGTGACCGCCGTCGCCAACCGCCCGCAGTCGAACTGGATGTCGACCGCCAAGAAGTACGTCGTCCAGGTGCGCCTCGACGGCGAGCCGGGCGAGGTGCGTCCCGGCGTGACGGCCGAGGTGGAGATCATCGTCGCCGACCTGGCCGACGTGATCTCCGTGCCGGTGGCCGCGGTGATGGAGAAGCGCGGGCAGTTCTTCTGCGCCGTCCGCAAGGGGGACTCCGTCGAACGCCGCGCCGTGAAGCTCGGCATGGGCAACGACAAGCTCGTGGAGATCACCGAGGGCCTCGAGGATGGCGAGGCCGTGATCCTCAACCCGCGCAAGGCCCTCGGCGAGGAGGCGGAGGAGGCGGCGGCCGGCGGTCGCGGCGGCCCGCCGGGGCGCGGCGGCCCTCCGGGCGGCTTCGGCGGCGGTGCTGGCGGCCCTCCGGGCGGG
>CAISKG010000327.1 GCA_903885855.1 uncultured Planctomycetaceae bacterium | reverse complement strand
GGGAGCCATCACGGCCGGCGTGGCGGCACGGGGAGCCGTGGCGGCACGGGGAGCCGTGGCGGGCGGACGCGCGGCGGAGGCCGGGGCCCGCTGGGGCGTCGCCGGCTGGGCCCTCCGCTGGCCCTGCGAGCCGCGCGGCGTCCAGTCGTCGGCCCGTGCCCCCTCGAGCCACGAGGCGAGGCAGACCACGACCGCCCCCGCGAGGCCGCGGAGGCCGTGCTTTCGAGCTGCGGTCAGACCTTGATCTTGGGCGGCTTGGAATCCTTGTCCTTCTTCTCCGGCTTCTCCTTCGCACCCGGCGCCAGCACGGGCGGGAAGCCGTTGAAGCGCCGCCAGATCTCGTAGCCGAGCGGCACGCGGTTCAGGAGCACCCAGCCCACCGCCTGGTTGCCCTGCCGGAGAAACTCGGCGTCCGGCCAGACGTCTCCCTGAAGCCGCGCCTCGGGCTCGACGAGCACCCGGAAACTCCCTGACGACATCGCCGCCGAGTCGACCTGCCGCACCTTCCCGCCGAAGGTGCCGATCGCCAATTCCGGCCAGCCCGAGAATTGGATCGCCGGCCAGCCCTCGAACTGCAGCCGGACGTGCGGCATATCCCCTTTGCGGTCGGCGTAGGCCAGCACCAACGGCGCGTCGATGCCGTCGAGGAACAGCTCCACCACCCGGTCGGCCGTGTCGGGGACGATCGTGCACAGTTCGTCGCCTTCCTTCACGTACTGACCGCCCTGACCCACGTTCGCCGCCACCCGGAAGACCGTGCCGTCGCACGGGGCCACGACCTTCCGCGCCTTGAATCGCTCGATGCGGTTGTCGATGTCCTGGATCTCGCGTTCGACCCCGAACAGGCTCTGCTCGGCCTTGCGGAGGTTGCCGCGGGCCACCGAGACCGCCGACAGGCCGTTGGCGTCGGCCTGGAGGAGGAGCGCCTGCTGCGTGAGCAGGGCCGCCTCGGCCCGCTGGATCTCGGCGTCGGCCTTGTCGGTGTCGGTGCGGGCGCGGTCGGAGCGCATCCGCGCCTCGTCGCGCGACAGCCGGCTTTCGAGGCCGCCGAAGCGGGGATTGCTGAACAGGTCATCGAAGGTCTCGAACCGGTTGTTCTCGAACTCGAAGGCGAACTCGGCGTTGGCCTTCGACTGCTGCGCGACCTCGATCGTCTTCTTGGCCGCCTCGAGGTTGGCCTCGGCGGCCTTCACCGCCGCGGCCCGGGCCGACTCCTGCGCCGCTGCCGCCGCGGTCAGCTCCTCCACCTCCTCGCGGGCCGCGGCGAGCCGCTCCACGAGGAAGGCGCGCTGGGCCACGAGCCTCTCGGCGAGGTCAGGGTCGTTGTCTTCGATATCGACCACCGGATCGTTCATCTTCACCCGGCTTCCCTCGACGACGTGCCAGGTGCTGATTTGTCCCGAAACCCGCGCCGTGAGCACCTGCATCCGCTCCGTGGGGGCGTAGGCCGTGACCATGCCGCGGCACATCACGGTCTGCTGCCAAGGCACGAAGGCCAGGAGGACCGGGACGGCGAGGAAAAGCAGGAAGAGCAGGCGCCCTACGAAACGCACCATCCGCGGCGTCCGGGCGTGATCGAGGGCCGAGAAGTCGCGTGTCCACGGTCGGGCTTGGTTTCGACGATCGCTCATGACCACTCCACCGTGCGGTCGCAGCGGCGCTGGATGTCGTCACGGGCGGTGACGATCACCAGCGTCCAGGGGGCCGATGTGTCGAAGAGCGACTCGATCAATTCCGGGGAGGAGCGCAGATCGAGCCGGTCGAGCATGCCGTTGATGAGCAGAAGGCGCGGCCGGCCCGCGATCGCCCGGGCGATCGAGAGGCGCGAGACGTCGTTGGCCGAGAGGGGAAGGCCGTCGGAGGCCAGCGGCGTGCCCACCCCCTGCGGCAGCCGCGCCACCGTCGAGGCCAGCCCCACCATCTCGAGCGCCCGGCGCACGTCCTGGGCGGTGAGGTCGGAGCGGCCGACGCGGATGTTCTCCGCCACCGTGTCGGCGAACGTCTCGGCCTGGCCGAGATACGCCAGTTGGAGCCGCGTCTGGGCCCGATCCAGCGACCGCGCGTCGAGCCCGTCGAACTCGAGCAGCCCCTCCTCCGGCACGCGCAGCAGCGCGAGCGTCTCCATGACGGTCGTCTTGCCGCTGCCGGAGGGCCCGACGAGGGCCACGCGCTGGCCCGGGTCCATCTCCAGCCGGCGCAGCGGCCCGGCCGACTCCCCGCCGAGGGGGCGCGGGCGCAACTCCGCCACCACCCGCATCGGCCGGTCGCTGGTGGGCAGGATCTCGCCCCCTTCGCGTTCCAGGGGCAGCTGATCGATCACCCCGAGCTTGTCGAGCGACGCCTGCAGGTCGTAGAAGGTCTCGATGTACTTGCCGCTCTTGGAGACCGCGGAGAGCACGAGGGCCACG
>CAISKG010000326.1 GCA_903885855.1 uncultured Planctomycetaceae bacterium | reverse complement strand
GGGGTGGGGCGCGGGATCGCCATCGAGCGCCCGCCGCTGCCGCTGGTGGCACTCCCCACCACCGCCGGGACCGGCGCCGAGGCGACGCGCAACGCCGTCATCTCCTGTCCCCGGCGCGGCTTCAAGAAGAGCCTGCGCAGCCCGCTCATGGTGCCGCGCGCGGCGATCGTCGATCCCGACCTCGGCGCCGGCTGCCCGGTGGCGGTGACGGCCGCGGCCGGGCTCGACTGCATCACGCAGCTGGTGGAGTCGTTCATCTGCCGGGTGCGCCGGCCGCTGCCGAGGGCCCTGGTCCTCGACGGCCTGCCGCGGGCCCTGGTGGCGCTCGAGCGCCTCGTCGCCGATCCGTCCGACGGCGAGGCACGCGGGGCGATGGCGCATGCCGCGCTGCTCTCGGGGCTGGCGCTGGCCAATTCCGGCCTGGGGATGGCGCACGGGGTGGCGGCGGCCCTCGGCGTGGCCTGCGGCACGCCCCACGGCGTCGCCTGCGGACTGCTGCTGCCGGTGGCGCTCCGCGCCAACGCGGCGGTCGCGGTGGAGGATCTCGCACGCCTCGAGCGGGCGGTCGACCCACTGGCGCCTCCGGCGGCGGCGGCCGCCGCCGCGGCGTTCGTGGCCCGGATCGAGGGGCTCTGCGGCAGGGTGTCGGCCGCCGCCGGGCTGCCCGTGCGCCTGGGGCAGACCGGCCTCGATCGGGAGCGCCTGCCGTGGCTCGCCGCCAACTCGGGGGGCGCGAGCCTGCGCGGCAATCCCCGCGACCTCGATCCCGCGGCGCTCGAGGCGATCCTCGCCGCGGCATGGTGACCCACGCCGTCGGTGCCGCCCGGTGTCAGCCGCCGTCGCCCCCGTCGCCCTCGGCGGCGGAGTCGGCGGCGGAGTCGGCGGCGAGCAGCGGGTCGTCGAGGAGGCGCAGGAGCGGTTCGGCGTTGATGCCCCCCGCCTCGGCGGCCTCGAAATGGCCGCGCGCACGCTGCAGGTCGGGCTCCGGTTTGGTGGCGTGCCAGGCGCCGAGGAAGAGGTTGTTGGCCGGGCGGTCGTCGAACCACTCGGTGACGATCGCCAGCACGATGCCGGCCGGGATCTTGCCACGCTCGCTGGTGCGGTTGCGCCCCTGATAGCGGTAGACCAATTTCTTGGCGTCGACCTCGACGATGGCCAGTTTCTTGCCGTTGACGTCGTATTCCTGCCCGGCGCGCACCGCGTCGAGCGCCTGCGTGCGGAAACCGTCGAATTCGCGGGCGTAATGGGCGAGCGTCTGCCAGTCGCTGACGCGCCGCTTGGCGGGGATCACTTCGGCGGCCGCGAGCGCCGCGGCGAGCGTGGCCTCGGCGCCGTCGAAATCCGCCGTGCGGATCGCGGCCAGCGCCTCGGACACGGCGCCGTCGACGGCGCTGGCGGCATCGGCGTCGCCCGGGTCCTCGGCGGGCGGCCCGTCGGCCGCGGGCTCGTCGTCGGCCGAGTCGCCGGCCATCGGTGCGTCGTCGGCCGGCATCTCCGGCGCCGGCTCGTCGGCCATGGGCTCGTCGTCGGCCATCGGCTCGTCCTCGGCCATCGGCTCGTCCTCGGCCGGCATCTCCGGCGCCGGCTCTCCGGCCGGTGCCGTGCCCATCGTCGGGTCCTCGTCGCCGGCGTCGGCCATCCGCGCGCGATCGGCGCGCCGCGGTGCCGCGGAGGCGAGCCGGTCGGGCGGGGGCGTGCGCGAGCGGGGCGGCGGCGGAGGGCTCGTCGAGATCGCCGCGTCCTCGGGGAGCGGCTGGCGGGAGGATTCGCGCCGCGGCCGCTCGGGCATGGCCGCCCGCCGCGGCTCCGCGCCCGCCTCGGCATCGCGATCCCGCTCGGCGACCGTCTCGCCGCCGCGCGGCGCGCGGCGCCCCGTGGCGCGCTCGGTCTGCCACCAGATGAACGCCATGAAGACGGCCACGCTCGCGAGCATGGTGACCGCCGACAGCCACAAGCCCGCCGTCCCGCGCCGGCGCACCGGCCGCGTCGGACGGACGCGCACCAGCGGCGCCGCGGGCTCGGCCGCCGGTGCCGGGGCGGGCTCGACCGCTGGCCCGGGCCCGACGAGCCGGGCCTCCGGCTCCACGGCGCGGGGCGCCGGTCCGCGCGGCGGCGGAGGCATGGCGAAGGGAGCCGCCGCTCGGGGAGGGCCCGAGGCCAGCCTCGAGAGCACGGTCTCACGGGCCTGCTCGACGCGCAGGATGAGCGCCTCGCGGGCGGCGTGGTGCGGCCCGGCCGCCAGGCCCTTGAGGTGCGTCAGCCGCAGTTCCGCGGCGCGCAGCACCCGCAGCGGATCGGTGTCGCCGGGAGCGAGCCCGAGGATCCGCAGCGGATCCTCCAGGTCGGCACGGTCGATGCCGAGCCACTCGCGACAGGCGTCGAAATCGGACGGAGATTCCGCCACGCTCGTCCTCCAGAGCCCTTCGGAATGTAGCAAACCGCGGGCGAAGCGATCCGACGCCCACCGCGCCGGCCGACGCCAGCGGGGAATGCCATGGCTGTTTTCGGGGGTGTCCCGCGGGGACCGCGGTCAGGGGTGGGCCTGCCGCGGACGACGACTCGACCGCCGGAGGGGCGTCACGCCGGGGTCGGGGGGGCCCCGTCGGCGCGGCGGCGCCAGACGGTGCAGTCGGCGATCGAGTGCTGGTGCTTGCGGGCGGTCTCACGGATCACCAGCGGCACGTCGGCGCGGTGGACCAGCTCGAACCAGGGCGCGAGGTGCCGCGACAGCCCCTCGAAGCCCGACAGCGGCTCGCCGTGCTCGCGGCGCCCGCCGAGCCACTTCGCCTTCGGGGTGTATTCCTCGAGCCAGGTGTAGGGGGTGGTGATCACGAACAGGCCGCCCGGGAGCACCCGGCCGGGCACGAGGTCCAGGAACAGCGCCGGGTCGTAGAGCCGGTCGACGAGGTTGCCGGCGAAGACGAGGTCGTAGCCGGTGTAGAGCGGCTTGAGGTTGCAGGCGTCCCCCTGCATGAAGGCCACCCGGCCCCCCACCCCCGTGAGGCCGAGGCGCTCGAGCGACACGCTGCGTGCCACGGTGAGCTCCCCCTCCGTGGGCACCTCGTAATGGATCTCCCCCCCCTCCGCCAGCCGCACGCCCGACTGGATGAAGCGGGCGGAGAAGTCGATGGCGTCGACGTGCTCGAAGTGCCGCGCGAACTCGAGCGCCGACCGCCCCACCGAGCAGCCGATGTCGAGCGCCCTGCGCCGCCGCGACGGCGGCACCAGCCGCATCGTCTCCTCGACGCAGGCCCGGGGGAAATTGGGCACCCCCAGGGCCTCCGGTCCGTAGTGGAATTCCAGGTACTGCGTCACCAGGGCGTCGGTCTCGTAGAGCCGCGACCCCTCGGTGACCGCCTCGTCCCCCTCGTCGTCGATCACCGGGCGGAAGCCGGCGTGCTGGTAGAAGTGGCGGCGGAAGGCGTAGCGGGCGCTGGCCAACGCCTCGTTGCCGGTGGAGATCCACGAGCCCCCCTTGATGAGGTTGTGGCGGCCGTCGAAGGTGGGCACGGAGAAGTCGTCGTAGAGCGGATGCACCTCGAAGCCCTTGAAGGGCATGATCGGGGTGCGCGTCCACTGCCAGACGTTGCCGATGACGTCGCAGAACTCCCCCTGCGGGAAGGCCGTCACCGGGCAGCTCGAGGCGTGCCACTCGAGGTTCACGTTGCCCGGCGCCCGCTCCCAGCGCGGCTGGTCGGTGTCGATCCGGTCGCGGAGCGCCTGCCACTGGGCCTCCGACGGCAAGCGCACCGCGAGCCCCGTGGCGCGCTGCTTCCAGGCGCACCAGGCCTGCGCCTCGAGGCAATTGACCTCCACGGGCCAGTCGAGCGGCAGGGGGATCTCGTCGAGGAGATTGCGCTGCCGCCAGCCGCCGGCGGCCTGGCGCCAGAAGCGCGGGTGGCGGGCCTGCGTGTAACCGAGCCAACCGCGTCCCTCCTCCGTCCACAGGCGCTCGTCGAGGTAGCCGCCGTCCTCGACGAACTCGAGGAACTCGCCGTTGGACACCGGCTGCCGCGCGGCGCGGAAAGGGGGCAGCCGCACCTCCTCGGTGCCGTACTCGTTGTCCCAGCCGTAGGTCTGGTCGTCGGCGCGCTTGCCGAGGTGCACCGTGCGGGCCTCGACGTCGATCCAGGGGTTGTCGGGCCGCGGGCCGTGGGCGGTGCAGGCGCGCCACAGCCGCCGCTCGGCGGGGGAGAGTTCCGCCTCGCGCCGCAGATCCTCCAGCGGCATCTGGCGGAGGATCACCGACGACGTCTCGAGGTGGATCCGCTCGTGCTCGATCCCCATCAGCACCACCCAGGCGGCCGAGTCCTGGCGGATGGGGAGCTCGAGCGGCATCGTGCGGATGAAGGCGTCCACCCGCCGGCGCACCTCGCGCCGGTAGGCACGCACCGCGTCCACGGTGGGCCAGTCGTAATGGGCGGCGTTGAGGTCGTCCCACGACATCTCGTCGACCCCGACCGCCATCATCGCCTCCATGCGCGGGTCGATGCGGGTCTTGAACCACCGCGCCACGTAGAGCTTGTTGACGTAGAACGTCGCCGGGTGGCCGAGGTAGAAGATCGGCGGGTGGCGCAGCGGCTCGTGCCGCACGTAGAAGGCGTCGTCGTTGCGGACCAGCGCGAAGAGCCGGTCGTCGATCTCGCAGGTGCGGTGGAAGTAGGCGCGGAGCTCCTCGCGCTTCGCCGCCACCGGATCGGCGGCGGCCGGATCGGTGGTGAGGAGCACCGTCCGGGTGGGGGCGAGATCCTCCGGCGCGGAGAACGGGAGGGGGGCCGTGTCGTCGCCGCGATCGTCCGCGGCGAGGATGTCCGCGCGGGTCATGCCTGGGATTCCGTGGGGGCCCCCGGCAGCGCGGGGGAGGTGTCGAAGATGTCCTCCACTCTAGCCAGGCACACGAGCCCTTCCAGCAGTGGCTGTGGGATCGGCCGCGCGGCCCCGAGGAGGGCCCCGACGACCGCCCCGCGGTGGCAGTTGTCGCCACCGCAGGCCGCGTTGGCGGCGACGCCGGCCGCGAAGTCGTCGGCGTGCCGCCAGGCGAGCGCCAGGCTCGCCGGGAAGGCGTCGGCGATGTAGCAGGCGGAGGAGAGCCGCGTGCCCACGACCGCCCGGTCGGGGAGATCGCGCCAGGAGTCGAGCCGGGCCCGCGAGATCCAGTCGCGGCCATGGTCGAGGATCGCCTCGCGCAGCTCCGCACCCCGGCACACCGCGGCGAGGATCCGCACGAAGCCGTCGGCGGCGGCGAGGACGTCGCGGTCCTTGTGCGTCAGGCCGACGTGCTCGCCGACCACGCGGCGCAGGTCGGGATGCTGCGGCCCCAGTGCCGCCGCCAGCGCGGGCACCGGCACCAGCCCGCCGATGTGGATGTCGCGCACGCCGCAGTTGATCGGCTTGCGACCGGCGGCGAGGTTCGTGAAGAAGTCGCGGTGGTACTCCTCCACGTAGGTGTCGCGGTGGCTGTCGGGCCGGCGCATGAAGGCCACGTAGTGCTCGAGCCAGCGCTCGGCGTCCCAGTGGCGGTTGCGGCGCACCAGCGCCGCCAGCTCCAGCGCCAGCAGGGCGTTGAGCGTGTTCTCGCCGGCGGCCAGGCCGCGGTGGTAGTGCACGCCGGCCTGCCCCCAATGGCGGCGGCGGTCGTGGAGGATCTCCCCCTCCGGCGCCGTGCAGTCGTAGCGCGACCGCCAGAGGATGCTGTCGGGATGGTGGTCGCGCGGCGCGAGGTAGCCGGTGACGGGGCCGTAGTCGCGGTCGAGCGCGGCGCGGTCGTAGTACCAATGCACCGGCATCGCCAGCGCGTCGGCGACGAGCGCCCCCGCGAAGGCGCGCACGGCCGGTTCCTCGAGCCAGGTGGGGTGGGCGGACGGATTCACGGCAGGATCCTCGAGAAGAAGTCGCGGACGCGGGGCACGGGGCAGGCGTCGAACATGGTCGTGGCCGGGCCGTGGGCGAGCACCTTGCCCTCGGCCACGAAGGCCACCTCGTCGGCCACGCGGCGGGCGAAGGCCATCTCGTGCGTCACCAGCACGAAGCGCGTCCCCTCGCGGGAGAGCTCGCCGATCATCTCCAGCACCTCGGCGGTCATCTCCGGATCGAGCGCGGAGGTGGGCTCGTCGAGGAACAGCCGTTGGGGATCGACGACCAGGGCGCGGAGGATCGCGATGCGCTGCTTCTGCCCGCCGGAGAGCTGCGCGGGGCGCTTGCCGGCCTCGGCGGCGAGGCGGAAGCGTTCGAGCGGCCCGCGCACGCGCGCAAGCGCCGCGGCGCGCGACAGGCCGTGGACGTGGACGAGCGGCAGGAGGAGGTTTTCGAGCGCCGAGAGGTGCGGGAAGAGGTTCCACGACTGGAACACCGTTCCCACGCGCCGCCGGTAGGCGCGGAGGCCCGTCTCCTCGCGCGGCAGCGCCACGCCGTCGAAGGCCACGCTGCCGGCGACCGGAAGGTCGAGGCCGGCCAGGATCCGCAGGAGCGTCGTCTTCCCGCCGCCGGAGGGGCCGACGAGCACCAGGGCGCGGATGTCGCCGGTGCGGAGATCGAGGCCGTCGAGGACGGTCGCGTCGCCGAATCGCTGCACCAGCCCCTCGACGACGAGATTCACGAGCCGGCCTCCCAGGCGAAGCGGCGCTCGAGGTGCCGGGCCAGCGCCGAGAGGGGGAGCGTGAGGAGGAGGTAGCCCGCGGCCAGCGGCAGGTAGCACTCGAGGGTCGAGTAGGTGAGGGAATTGACCTGCTGGGCCGCGAGCGTGAACTCCGACACCGCGATCACCGAGAGGAGCGAGGAATCCTTGACCAGCGACACCAGCTGCCCCGCCACCGGCGGCAGGACGAGCCGCACCGCCTGCGGGAGGATCACCAGCCGCAGGGCCTGCCAGGGGGTGAGGCCGATCGCCCGCGCGGCGTCACGCTGGCCGGCGGGGATCGAGGCCAGGCCGGCGCGGAAGATCTCGGCCATGTAGGCGCCCGAGAAGAGGGCGAGCACGAGCACCCCGACGACGTAGCGATTCTCGAGGCCGACGGCGTTGGCGACGACGTAGAAGCCCACGAGCAGCTGGACGAGCAGCGGCGTGCCCCGCACGAGCTCCACGTACACCCGCGCCAGGGCCTCCACGAGACGGTAACGCGAGGCCAGCCCCATGGCGGCCAGCAGGCCGACGAGTGCCGAGAGGACGAGGGCCGCGAGGCTCATGCCGATCGTGACCAGCCAGCCGCGGAGGAACATCTCCCGGCTCTCCCACACCCCCTCCCACCGGAACTCGTAGCCGCTGCTGCGGAAGGCGAGGAGGAGGAGGCCGATGAGGACCGCGACGACGATCGTGTGGGCCAGGGCGCGGGGCATGGGGGAAGCCTACCACGCTCCCGGCGCTCACCGCGCGGCGGCGTCGCCGGCCGGCACGACCTCGATCTCCGCCGGGAGCGACGCCTGGCCGCCGTCGGCCGTGGCGCGGAGGTGGAACAGCCGCCGGCCGGGGCGGGCGACGGGGCTCGCGGTGATCACGAACCCGCGCTCCGTCTGCCCCTCCACGACCAGCAGTCCGTTGAGGCCGATGTTGTCCACGTAGCAGCCGAAGGGGAGATTGCGGCCGCAGTCGTCGCCGCCGAGCTCGATGCGCTCGGCGAAGTCGTGCCGCACGGTGCGGACGCGGGCGGGGATCGTTTCCCCCTGGCGGATGCGGAAGCGCAGCGGCTCCTCCGGCGCGGCGCGGCCCCGGCCCGCCGCGTCGAGGATCTCCACGCCGACCTTCGGCGGGCCGCCGAGCTTCACGTCGCCGAGGGTGCCGAGGTCCTGCGCCACCTCCCGCCCGCCGATCGTGGCCACCGCGCGGACGCGCACCGCGCCGTCGGCGTCGGCGCCGGGATCGGCCGTGCCGGCCGCTGCGGAGAGGAGGCCGATGGCGCGCTCCTGGCCGGCCTCGATCTCGAGGGGCCCGTGGAAGGTGAAGCCGGGGGGGAGGCTCGTCACCTCGATCCGCACCGGCCCCTCGAAGCCCTCGTCGCGCACGACCGAGACGGGGATCTCGCGCGCCCCCCCGGGGCTGACGGCCAGATCGCGGGCGCCGAGGCTCGCGGTGAACCCCGGCCGCGGCGGGCGGATCTCGAGCGTGTAGCGCCACTCGTCGGGGGCGGCGCCGGCGCCGAAGCCGCGCACGTCACTGACGCGCGCGAGGTAGTCGCCGTCGGCGGGGGGCTCGAAGAGGAGGAGGGAGTCGGTGCCGAAGCGGCGGTGGGCGGCGTCGTCGTTGGCGCAGGGCAGGCGGAACACCGGCAGGCCGTTGGGGGCGGGGGCCGCGCCGGGGGGGAGCGGCCGCACGATCCAGGCCGGCTCGCCGAGGGCGTGGGTCACGGCGGTGGTGTCGAAGAAGGTGTGGCGCGTGCCGGAGCCGGGGTAGACCTTGAAGCCGGAGTCGGGGCCGCGCGGGTAGAGCCACAGCCGCACCACCTCCCCGCCGGCGTAGAGGAACTCGTCGAGCTCCATCTCGGTCCAGTTGTGGAGGCGGAAGTCGTCGGACTGCGACGAATCCTTGCCGCGGAAGGTGAACCAGCTGTCGCGCGTCGCCTGGAGGACCGCGCGCTCCACCGGGCGGCCGGCGGCGTCGAGCACCTCGAGGCGGGAATCGAGCTTCGAGCCGGAGCGGGCGGCGTCGACGGCCAGGAGCAGCGGCACGCCGCGCGTGGCGCGGAAGGGCACGAGGTCGGCGTCGCCGCGAGCGCCGATCCGCCCGCGGAACACGACCTGGGCCGGCGGGCCCCCGGCCGCGGTGCCGCCCACGCCCGGCTGGCCGGGGGCGTCGTTGGGCTCCT
>CAISKG010000325.1 GCA_903885855.1 uncultured Planctomycetaceae bacterium | reverse complement strand
GGTGCCGGCGCGCGGGAGGAGGGTGATCGGCTCGGCGTCGGCGTCGAAGCGCCACACCGACACCTCGTGGCGCGGCGCCAGCGCCGCGAGCAGGCCGCCGCCGTCGAGGACCTCGATGGCGCGGGCCGCCCGGCTGCCGGGGGCGATGCCGTCGGCGGCAGGGGCCGTGCCGGGCTCGCCGTCGACGCTGTCGGGGAGGGTCATGCTGGCGCTGGAGTCGCAGAGCACGGCGACGCGCGAGGGAAAGACCACCTCCTGCTCCGCGATGCGCTCGAGGTCGAACAGCGCCGCCGCCAGCGCCGCCAGGGCGCCCAGACGCGCGGCGGCGAGGAGCAGGCCGACGCCGCGGGGAAGCTCCACCGCGTCGCGCCGGTACATCCACACCACCCAGGCGGCCACGGCGGCGAGGGCCGCGACCAAAAGCGGCATCTGCCACCACTGCGAGAATCCCTCCACCAGCGCGCTCGAAAGCCGGTGCTGGACGACGTCGGCGGCGGCGAGGAGGAGCGGTGGCATGGAGCGGCGGGGGGCCGGATGAGGTCAGGCGGACGGCGCGGAACGGGCGACGGGGTGGTAACTGGCGGAGAAGGCCACGAGCTGCTCGAGGAGCAGCACGCCGAGGAGGAGCCAGAGGAGCGGCGTGACCAGCGACGCGCCGGCGTCGGCCCGGGCCGCCGGCTCCATGGTGGCGGCATTCTCGTAGGAGAAGGGAATCCCCGCCAGCGTCTCCTCGAGCCGCGGGAGGCCGGCCCGGGCGAGCCGCCCCTCGTCGGGATCGACGTTCACGGCGAAGAGGCGCTCCCGCTCGACGCCGTCGCTGCGGCGCACGCGGGCCGCGTACGTTCCGGCGGACTCGGTGACCGGAAGGCGGGCCTCCATGCGCCCGGCCGCGTCGGGGCGCGCCGTCTGCCGCACGAGGGTGCCGTCGGGGGGGAGGAGGAAATCGGCCTCGAGCCCGTCGACCGCCGGGTCGAGCACGAGCGCGAGCGCCGCGCCGACCTCGAGCGATTCGGCACGCCGGCGGCCGCGGGCCAGCTCGCTTTGCAACTCGAGCATCACCACCACCCAGCTGGGATTGCCACGGGCCCAGTTGTTCCAGGTCGGGGCGGCGCTGGTCAGCACGGCCGCCACGGTGCCGGCCCCGAAGGTGCGCTCCACGAGCAGGGGGGCACCGTTGCGCAGCGAGAGCAGGCGGCGCAGGCCCGCGTCCTTGGCGGGCTCCCAGCCGCGTTCCACGGCGACGTAACGGTCGACGCGCACCGCGTCGAGGAGGGGGTTGCGCTGCCCGGCGAGGACGGCCACCACCGGATGCTCCTCCACGACCACGTCGGGGCTGCGCTCCCCGGGATCGGCCAGCAGGTCCACGGCACCCGCCAGGGGCACCGGAAAAGCGCCCGCGCCGTCGCGGTGCAGGGTGCGGTTGACGACGTCGGGGCGGGTGCGCGGCCCGAGGAAGAACACCACGCCCCCCCCGCCCCGCGCGTAGGCCTCGAGCGCCGCCACTTCGGGGGCGTCGAGGCGCTCCACGTCGAGCAGCCAGACGCCGTCGAAGGTGGTCAGGTCGAGGCTGGCCAGGGCCCGCGGCGGCTCGACGCGCGGCGCCAGCCCGGTCGGCGCGCCGGCGCCGGGCGCGAGGGCCGCCGCCAGGTAGAACGCGTCCCCCGCGCGCCCGGGCAGATCG
>CAISKG010000324.1 GCA_903885855.1 uncultured Planctomycetaceae bacterium | reverse complement strand
GCGGTGCATGTGCTTCTGGCTCCAGCCCCGCTCGCGGAACTCGACCGCCAGCCAGTCGAGCAGCTCGCGGTGCCGCGGGTACTCCCCCTGCACGCCCATGTCCTCGGCCGTCCGCACCAGTCCCGTGCCGAAGAAGTGCTGCCACATCCGGTTGACCTGCACCCGCGCGGTGAGCGGCTGCTCCGGCAGGAAGAGCCAGCGGGCGAGGCCGAGCCGGCTCCGCGGGAAGTCCTGCGGCAGCGGCGGCAGGAAGGCAGGCACCGCGAAGGTGAGCTTGTCGCCCTTTGGCGAGAGGTAGTCGCCGCGATCGAGGATCTTCGTGTCCCGCGGCCGCTCGTCGCTCATCACCATGACGCGGGGCAGCTGGTCCCCCTTGTAGTCGTCGTAGGCTCTCTTCGTGGCCTCGTACTTCACCACCTGCGGCAGACCCTTGATCACGTTCGCCTTGATCTTCGACTCGAAGTGGCTGCGGAGCTGATCCTCGATCGACTTCTTGTCGGCCTCGGTCCGCTCGGCCTCGGGCTTGCGGAGCAGGGGCGTGAGGTTGCGGGACAGGTCCTTGGCGTCGGCCGCCTCGCCGTCGGCGAACACGCCCGCCTTCCAGGCCTGGTAGGCGGCGTCGATCACGGGCCGTGACTCAGCCTCCAGGGCCTTCATGGCCGCCTCGAGTTCGGCCAGCTTTGCGGTGTTTTCGGGGGTGGGCAGTTCGACCACCGGCGGCGCCACGCGAATCCGGGCCGAGAACCGCGAGGGCGCTCCCGATTCGGGCACGCGGTTGAAGCCGTCGAGCAGGGCGTAGTAGTCGTGCTGCGTCAGCGGGTCGTACTTGTGGTCGTGGCACTGGGCGCAGGCCATCGTGAGGCCCAGCCAGGTCGTGCTCGTCGTGTCGACCCGGTCGAAGAGGTTGTTGAACCGCTGCTCCTCCGCGATCGCCCCGCCCTCGCCATTGAGCAGGTGGTTGCGGTTGAAGCCGGTGGCGATCTTCTGCTCGACCGAGGCGTTGGGCAGCAGGTCGCCGGCCAGCTGCTGGATCGAGAACTGGTCGAACGGCATGTCGGCGTTGAGCGACTTCACAACCCAGTCCCGCCAGACCCACTGCCAGGTGTCGCCGTCCTGCTGGAAGCCGTTGGAATCGGCGTAGCGCGCGGCGTCGAGCCACGCCAGCGCCATCCGCTCGCCGTAGTGGGGGCTGGCCAGCAGGCGCTCGACGAGGCGCTCGTAGGCGTCGGGGGCGGGATCGGCGAGGAAGGCGTCGACCTCGGCGGGGGTCGGCGGCAGGCCCACGAGGTCGGCCGAGAGGCGGCGGATGAGGGTCGTCCGGTCGGCCTCGGGGGAGGGCTGCATCCCGGCGGCCTCGAGGCCGGCGAGGATGAAGCGGTCGATGCCGTTGCGCACCCAGCCGGCCCGGCCCACCTCGGGCAGCGCGGGGCGGACGGGGGTCTCGAAGGCCCAGTGGCGCCGGTACTCGCCCCCCTCGGCGATCCAGCGGCGGAGGAGGTCGCGCTCGTGCGGCGAGAGGCTGCGGTTGGACGACGGCGGCGGCATGACGACGTCGGCGTCGGTCGAGTCGACGCGCTCCAGCAGGGCGCTTGCGCCCGGGTCGCCCGGCACGATCGCCCGGGCGGCGAGCGCCGCCTCGCGGTCGTCGAGGCGCAGATCCCCCTGCCGCTTGGCGGCGTCCTGGCCGTGGCAGTAGAAGCATTTCTCCGCCAGGATCGGGCGGATGTCGCGGTTGAAGTCGATCGGCCCGTCGGCGGCCGCGGCCCCGCCCACGGCCGCCGTCGCCAGGGCCAGCGCGCGGGCGAGGGCTCCCCCGGCCCGCCGGGGGGAGGGGAATCGGCTCGGGGCTGGGGCGGCGCGGCGGAGCATGGCGGGGCCCGGGGGGGGCGTTACAGTTTGCCAGCATGATTCTACCCCGCGAAACACCGGCGGAGGACGGCGGGCCGGGGCTCCCCGCGGCGGCCGACGTGGCGGTGGTGGGCTGCGGGGCGGCGGGGCTGTTCGCGGCGATCCACGCCGGCCGCGGCGCCGCGGCGGCCGGCCGGCGGCTCTCGATCGTCGGCCTCGACGGGGCGCGGAAGCTCGGCGCGAAGATCCTCGTCTCGGGGGGCGGCCGCTGCAACGTGACCAACGTCAGCCTGAGCGAGCGCGACTACTGCGGCAGCACCCCGCCGGCGATCCGGCGCGTCCTCGCCCGCTTCCCGCTCGAGGCGACCGTCGCCTTCTTCCGCGACGCGGGCGTGACGATGTACGAGGAGCCGGACAACGGCAAGCTCTTTCCCGTCACCGACTCGGCGCGGACGATCCTCGACGCCCTCCTCGCCGGCGCGGCCGCGGCCGGGGTGCGGCTGGTGCACCCGGCGCGGGTGGAGGCGATCGAGCGCGACGGCGGGGCGCTGCGCGTGGTGACGGGCGCGGGCGTCGTGACGGCGCGGCGCGTGATCCTCTGCACCGGCGGCCGCTCGCTTCCGAAGTCGGGCTCGGACGGCGCGGGGCTCGCGCTGGCGGCGGCGCTCGGCCACTCGATCGCCGAGCCGGTGGTGCCGGCGCTGGTGCCCCTGGTGCTCCCCGGCGGCCACTGGATCCGCGACCTCACCGGCCTGGCCCTCCCCTGCACGCTCGCGCTGGTCTCCCCGGCGGGGAAGCGTCTGGCGGCGGCGACGGGCAGCACGCTGTGCACCCACACCGGGCTCTCGGGGCCCGCCACGCTCGACGTCAGCCGCCACTGGCTCGTCTCGCGCCTCCGCGCCCCCGACGCGCGGCTGACGCTCGACTGGCTGCCGGCGCTGGCCGCCGAGGCGCTCGAGGCGGAGCTGGTGGCGGCCGGGGCGCGTGGCGCGCTG
>CAISKG010000323.1 GCA_903885855.1 uncultured Planctomycetaceae bacterium | reverse complement strand
CCGGGCTGCCGCGGGTGGCAGTCGCCGACGCGCCGGCGGCGGTCCGCGGGGCCCGTGCGGCCGCCCGTGCGCGTGCCGAGGAGGAGCCGACGGCCTGGCAGCTCGTGGCCGCACAGCTGGCGGTGATCCTCCGGGCGAGCCCGGCGTGGACCACGAGCCTGGCGATCCACACCATGATCCTCGTGGTGCTCGCGCTGTTGCTGGTGCGCGTCCCCGAGAAGCAGCCCTTCGCCCTCGTCCTCGGCTTCGGCTCGAGCGCGGGGGATCCCGGCGCGGTCGCCACCGACGACGCCATCGTCGAGATGCCGGGCGAGGACCCGGAGCCCACCGAGGAGCCCCCCAACACGCCGACCGAGGCCGTCGCCGAGGCCCCGCCCCCCGAGCCGGCGGAAGCCGTGGCCGAGGCGCCGCCGCCGGCCGCAGATTCGACCCCGGCCGTGCCCGGCATCCGCGTGGCCCTCTCCGGGCGTGATCCGGGGCGGCGCGAGGGATTCATCGGCGAGAACGGCGGCAGCCCCGACACCGAGGCGGCGGTGGCGGCGGCGCTGGAATGGATCGTGCGGCAGCAGCGGAAGGACGGCCTGTGGAGCCTGCAGGGGGAGTATCGGCAGGGGGGCTCGCAGGAGAACCGGCTGGCCGCGACGGCGATGGCGCTGCTGGCGCTGCAGGGGGCCGGCAACACCCACCGCGCCGGCGAGCACCGCGCCGCGGTCGCCAAGGGCTGGCGCGCGCTGCGCGCCGCGCAGCGGGGCGACGGCAGCTTCGACGCCGGCGTCCTGCCGCCGCAGCACGCCCTCTACTCGCACGCCCAGGCCACGATCGCGCTGTGCGAGCTGCTCGGCATGACGCAGGACGACGACCTCCGTGCCCCGGCGATCGCGGCCCTCGACTACGCGTTGGCCGCCCAGGGCCCGAACGGCGGCTGGCGCTACGAGCCGGGCCGCGACGGCGACATGTCGGTCACCGGGTGGTTCGTGATGGCCCTCAAGAGCGCGGAGATGGCCGGCCTCGACGTGCCCCCGGCTGCCTTCGAGGGGGTGGGGCGGTTCCTCGACCACGTGGCGGTCGAGGAGGGGCGGCGCTACGGCTACCGGCGCGAGACGCTGCTGCGGGCCGCCAGCCCCGTGACCGCGGCGGTGAGCGCGGAGGGGCTCCTGGCCCGCCAATACCTCGGCTGGGCCCAGGACGACCCGCGCGTCGTGGCGGGGCTCGCGGCACTGATGGAGGAGAAGCCGCTCGACTTCGACGTGGAGAAGGACGTCTACGCCTGGTACTACATCACGCAGGTGGCCCACCACGCCCAGGGGCCCGCCTGGCGCGCCTGGAACGCGCGGCTCCGCGCCGAGCTCCCCGCCCGGCAGGTGACCGCCGGCAAGGAGCGGGGCAGCTGGGACCCGGCCCTCGACCGCTGGGGCCCGATCGGGGGGCGGCTGTTCATGACCTGCTTCTGCACCTGGATGCTCGAGGTCTACTACCGCCACCTGCCGCTCTACGGCGAGATGGCGCCGGCGGGGGAGATCGGAACCGCCGCGGCCGACGGCGCGGGGATCAGCCGCTGACCGGCCCGGTGCCGGCATCCCACTGCCGCAGCGCCTCGTAGGCCACGATCGCCGCGCAGTTGGCGAGATTGAGGCTGCGCACCTGCGGCCGCGAGGGGATCGTGAGCACGCGCTCGGGATGGGCGGCGAGGACCTCGGCCGGCAGCCCGCGCGACTCCCTCCCGAAGACGAGCACGTCGCCGCGCCGGTAGCGGACGGCCGTGTAGGGGCGGCTGCCGCGGGCGCTGAAGAGCCAGTCGGGGCCGCGGCCGAGCCGCTCGGCGAGGTGGCCCCAGTCGCGCACCACCTCCCACTCCAGCTCGTCCCAGTAATCGAGGCCGGCCCGGCGGAGGTAGTAGTCGTCGAGGCGGAAGCCGAGCGGCTCGACGAGCCACATCTTCGCCCCGATCGCCACGCAGGTGCGCCCCACGTTGCCGGCGTTGGGGGGGATCTCCGGCTCGTGGAGCACGACGTGCAGGCAGGGGTCGTAGCGCATCGGAGTTCGCCCGGCGGGGCGGG
Source organism: uncultured Planctomycetaceae bacterium (assembly GCA_903885855.1). GTDB lineage: Bacteria > Planctomycetota > Planctomycetia > Pirellulales > UBA1268 > QWOP01. The sequence goes on along the minus strand of CAISKG010000323.1, from coordinate 4,282 downwards.
TCTGCTATCGTTTCGGTGCGGGCTCCCCGCCGCGTCCGGGACGCGGGGCCGGGGGCGGCCGCAGTCTGCCCGGAGGAGGCACCCTTGGTCGAGATCACGAGGAATCCCACCCGCGCCGTCCGCATCGGCACCATCACGATCGGGGCCGGCCATCCGATCGCCGCGCAGAGCATGACGGCCACCCACACCACCGACGTGGAGGCCACCATCGCGCAGGCCGAAGACCTCCGCCGCGCCGGGGCGGGGGTGGTGCGGATCGCCGTCGATTCCAAGAAGGACGCCGCGGCGCTGCCGGCCATCCGCGCGGGCACCCCGGCCAACCTCGCCATCGACCTGCAGGAGAACTACCGCCTCGCCGCGGACGTCGCCCCCCACGTCGACAAGCTCCGCTACAACCCCGGCCACCTCTACCACCACGAGCCGACCAAGCCCTGGCAGGACAAGGTCAGGTTCATCGCCGAGGTGGCCGCCGCCCACGACTGCGCCCTCCGCGTGGGGGGTGAATTGCGGCAGCGTCGATCCGGCCAAGAAGGAGCAGTTCGCCGCCGACGACTCGCTCGGGCCGATGCTGGCAAGCGCGCTGGAGCACTGCGAGCTGCTCGATTCGATCGGCTTCACGCGCTACGCCGTCTCGCTCAAGGACTCCGATCCCCGGAAGGTGATCGAGGTCAACCGGCGTTTCGCGCAGCAGCGGCCCGACGTGCCGCTGCATCTGGGCGTCACCGAGGCCGGCATGCCCCCCGACGGGATCGTGAAGACGCGGATCGCCTTCGAGCAGCTCGTCAGCCGCGGGATCGGCGACACGGTGCGCGTCTCGCTGACCGTGCCCAACGCGCGGAAGAGCGAGGAGATCGCCGCCGCCAACGCGATCCTCGCCGACATCGCCGCCGGACGGGTGCGGAGCGTGGTCGATTACGGCCTCTCCACGCTCAACATCATCTCCTGCCCGAGCTGCTCGCGCGTCGAGAACGAGGCCTTCATCGAGCTGGCGCGCGAGGTGAAGGAGATGACCGCCTACGCCCGCGACCACGCCATCACGATCGCCGTCATGGGCTGCCGCGTGAACGGCCCGGGCGAGACCGACGACGCCGACCTCGGCCTCTGGTGCGGCCCCACGCACGTCAACCTCAAGCGCCGCAGCGAGGAGCTCGGCGCCTTCCCCTACGACGCGATCCTCCCGCGTCTCAAGGCCGAGCTCGACCGCCTCATCGCCGCCCGGGGCACCCCCGCGGGCGCCTGACCCGGCGGCCTCACCAGGCGATCTCGGCGGGGAAGTGGCGGTCGATGAGCCCCTGCCAGTAGGGGCGCAGCGCCCCCACGTCCATCCGCGCGTCGCGCTTCGTGTAGAGGTCGAAGCGGTTGAAGTCGCGCACCCACGCGAGCAATTCGCGGTCGTGGTCGGTGAGGAAGCGGTCGTAGGCCCCCTCGCGGTGGACCGGATAGCAGGAGTGCCAGCGGATCATCGCCAGGGCCGGCTCGGGCAGGTAGGGGCGGACGACGTGGTAGAGGTATTCGTCGTGGCCCCAGGAGAGGAGCAGCTCCCCGAGGCCGCAGCCCGGGGCGTAGATGCCCAGCTCCGAGGCGTACTCCTCCCGGCCCGCGTCGGGGTTGGCGGCGAAGTACTCGTGGAACACGATCCGCTCGGAGAAGCGGCAGCCGACCGGGAAGGTGTCGCCCACCACCGCCCACTGCGGCTCCCCCCAGATGCAGAGGATCTTGCCGAGGTCGTGGACGAGCCCGGCGAGCTGGTACCACTCCGGCTTGCCGGCCGCGCGGATCGCCTCGGCCGTCTGCAGCAGGTGCTCGATCTGGGGCAGGTCGAGGTCGGGATCGCTGTCGTCGACGAGCTGGTTGAGATACTCCATCGCCTGCCAGATCCCCATCCGCATCCGCGAGAGCCCCAGGTACTCGGCGCGCTTGGCACGCACGAAGTCGACGGTCTGGTGGCGGTGGTTGAGCTCGTAGAAGCGGCGCACCGACGGCCGGGCCTCCGCCGCGTAGTCGCGGAAGGCCGCGGCCGGCTTGGCGGCCTCCGGGCCGGCCGGGTCGGGATAGCGGCGGAGGAGGTCCTCCTCCCAGTGGTCGAGGTCGGCGAGGGGGCGGGGGTCGTCCATGGCGGGCTCCGGGGCGGTCGGGCACCTCGTGCCCCCGCATTGTGCCCCGCCGCCGCCGGGGCCGACAGGCCGCTTCCCGGCCCCTCGAGGCCCGCCCCTGCTGGCGGCGGCCCGGAGGGGGGTGCTATGGTGCGGGGATGAAGCAACTGCCGATCATCGACCCTTCCGCCCCCGCCCCGCTGGCGGTCGAGCCCCCCGACGCCTCCTGCCGCGGCACCTTCGCCATGGTGAGCCTGGGGTGCCCCAAGAACCTCGTCGATAGCGAGCGCATGCTCGGCCTCCTCCGCGAGGACGGCTGGCAGCTCGTCGCCGACACCGCCGGGGCGGATCTCGTCGTCGTCAACACCTGCGCCTTCATCGACGCCTCGCGGGCCGAGTCCTACGGGGTGGTCCGCGAGATGGTGGCGCTCAAGCAGGCCGGCGGCACCCGGGGGGTGATCGTGGCCGGCTGCCTCGCCGAGCGGCAGAAGGAGACGCTCCTCGACGAGGTGCCGGGGGTGGACGCCGTGATCGGGGTCTTCTCGCGCGACGACGTGGCCCGGGCGGCGGAGCGGCTCATCGGCGGCCTCGGCGACCAGCGCAGCCTGTTCCGCCCGGCGCCCGCCGTGCCGCTGGAGGACCGCGGCCGGATGCGCGTCACGCCGCGGCACATGGCCTACCTCAAGATCTCCGAGGGCTGCGACCGCACCTGCACGTTCTGCGCGATCCCGAAGATGCGCGGCAAGCACGCCACCAAGCCGATGGAGGAGGTGGTGCGCGAGGCCCGCGAGCTCGCCGCCGACGGCGTCCGGGAGCTCGTCATCGTCGCCCAGGACACCACCTACTACGGCCTCGACCTGTACGGCGAGCCGCGCCTGGTGGAGCTGCTCGGCGAGCTCGAAAAGGTGGAGGGGATCGAGTGGATCCGCCTCATGTACCTCTATCCCGAGCACTTCTCCGACCGGCTCGTGGGCACGATCGCCGACTCGCCCAAGATCCTCCCCTACCTCGACATGCCCCTCCAGCACGCCAGCGACCCGGTGCTCAAGCGCATGCAGCGCCGCGTGATGCGCAAGCCCACCGAAGCGCTGCTGGAATCGCTGCGGGCCAGGATCCCCGACCTCGTCCTCCGCACGACCTTCATCACCGGCTTCCCCGGGGAGACGGACGCGCAGTTCGACGAGCTCGTCGACTTCACCCGCCGCTGGCGCTTCGAGCGCGTGGGGGTGTTCACCTACTCGCTCGAGCCCGACACCCCGGCCGCCCGGCTCGACGGGCACCTCCCCGAGGAGGTGAAGGCCGAGCGCCGCGACCGGCTCATGGAGGTGCAGCAGGGGATCGCCCACGACCACGCCCGCCGCCAGGTGGGGCGCGTGCTCGAGTGCATCGTCGACGGCCCGTCGGGGGAGCGCGACGACGTGTGGCTGGCCCGCAGCACGGGCGACGCCCCCGACATCGACTGCCTGGTGTACCTGACCGCCGAGGGAAGCGGACCGGCCGCGCCGCTCACCGGCAGGATCCTCCCGGTGGAGATCGTGGCGGCCAGCGGCTACGACCTCGCCGGCGTGCCCGCGGAGGGCTGACGCCCGCGACGACGCGGGGCGGGCGCCGGGCGGGCGGCCCTCACGGCCCCCGCGCCGCCTCCGCGGCGGGCCCCCCGCGCTCGAGCGCCCGGCGCAGCAGCGTGCAGTCGGTGGCCGTGCCGACCGGCGCCGGCACGAATCCCTCCGGCCGCGGCGGCGCGATCCCGGGGAGGCCGGGGAGCGCCGCCGGTACGCGGATGCCCCGGCCGGGGTCGGCGAGGGCGAGCTCGACGGCCTGCGGCGGGGCGATCCAGACGAGCGTCGTCGTGGCGGGCAGGGGCGTGTCGCCGAGGGCGAGGCCCTCGAGCGGCTCCGCGGCGGTGACGCGCAGCTCGAGCGTGCCCGGGGGGCAATCGATGACGAGCCTCCCCGACTCGTGCCGCACCGCGAGATCGGGCAGCGGCACCGCGGGGGCGGGCGCCGTGAGCAGCGGCAGGGGGGCGCCGGGACTGGCCGCGGTGGCGTTCTCGAGCAGGGGCCCGGTCCATGCGTCGGCGGGCAGGAGCGACTGCCAGAGCGTCTCGCCGCTGTCGAGGTCGGCGACGTACGCCAGCGTGCTCACGCGCGGGCCGTCGCGGGTGGCGCCGGCGGCGAAGGCGGCGGCGG
>CAISKG010000322.1 GCA_903885855.1 uncultured Planctomycetaceae bacterium | reverse complement strand
CCCCCCGCCTCAGCCCCCCCGCCTCAGCCCCCCCGCCTCAGCCCCCCCCGCCTCAGCCCCCCCCGCCTCAGCACTTCCCGCCTCAGCAACCCCCCCTCAGCAGCATGACCGCCCTCGAGCCCTCCCCCGGGAGCGCAGTGCTGCCTATGGATGTCCACCCACACGATCTCGACCACCCTTCCCAGGTGCGCGAGACCGTCTATCGAAGACACCTCGGAGAGCACGTGATCCATGGCTGACAAGAAGTCATCGCCCCGCCCCGCCCGCGCGCCCCGGCAACGGAAATCCTCCGCGGCCAGCCGGCGCGGATTCGTCGCCACGTCCGTCGCCACGGCGACGGTTCTCGGAGGCGCGCTGGCGCGGAGCCAGGTGGTGACCCCCTCGCCGCTGTTCCCGGTGCTCAAGCACCCCGACTCCCCGATGCCGATCGCCCTCGGGGACCTGACGGCGATCGTCGATCCGCTCCTCAACGAGCAGATCCCGCGCTGGGTCGATCCGATCATCTTCCCGGCCTGGCTGCCGCCGATGTCCGTGGGGAAGCTCCCCGCGAAATACACCAGCGCCGTCGGCAACGTCCATCACGGCGTGGCCCCGGAGTGGTTCAACCATCCGTCCGACTGGGACCGCTTTCCGGTGCAGTACTACGAATTGCACCAGATGGCGGGATCGTATCCCTTCCTTCCGAGTTCGATGCGCATCCCGCGGACCAACTTCTGGGGCTACGTGGGGCGCCTGGCCAACGGCACGTACCTACCGGGTGGCCTGCCGCCGTCCTTCCGCTTCCGCATCGGGCAGCCGGCGCTGGTGCGGGTGGTGAACGACCTTCCCGAGGAGATGTCGCTGCACATGCACGGCGGGCACTGGCCCGCGCACTCTGACGGCCACCCCAACTTTCTCGTGCTGCCCGGTCGGGCGCGCGATTACTACTTCCCCAACATCGTCCCGCGCGTGCAGGGGGGCAACCAGGTCGGATCGGCCTTCGACTACACCGAATCCGTCAGCAACATGTGGTACCACGACCACGCCATCCACCTCACGGCGGCGCACGTGCAACGGGGCTGCGGCGGCGGCTACGCCCCCACGCTCGACGATCTCGAGATCGGCCTCATCCGCTCGGGCGTGCTGCCCGGCATCCGGGGCGTGTCGGACGTGGGGCCCGAGTACCGCAATCCCTACGACCTGCCGCTGGTCATCCGCGACGACATCTTCGACGTACGCGGTCAGTTGCTCTATGACAGCGACGGCCACAACGGCTACCTCGGCAACGTCGCCCGCGTCAACGGGCTGGCCTATCCCTACATGAACGTCGAGGCGCGGAAGTACCGCTTCCGCGTGCTCGCGGCGAGCAACGCCCGGATCTGGCGCCTCCGCCTCAGCGACAATTCCTCCTTCCTGCGGCTCGGCAAGGACGCCTGGTTGTTCCCGAAGCCTCAGGAGACGCAAAGCTTCCTCGCGGGACCGGCGACACGGGCCGACATCGTCATCGACTTCAGCAAATACCGGCCGGGTACCGTCATCTATCTGGAGAACATTCTCCCCCAGGAGGATCCCCGCGGTCCCGACAACAAACTCGAGGACGTCAACGGCACGGTGGTCTCCGGCACTCCCGCCTACCGCCATCGGATCCTCAAGTTCGTCGTCGGCCCGAGGAACACCCGCTTCCCCGACGCCAGCGTGAATCTCAATTCGTCGCTCCGGCCGCACACGCCCATCCCCGCCAGCGCGGTCACGGCACGGCGAACGTTTTCCTTCGAGCGGAAAAACGGCATGTGGGCGATCAACGGGCAGTTCTACGATGCCGGCCTCGCCAACGCGATCATGCGGGTCGACGCCGTCGAGGAGTGGGTTCTGAAGAACGGCGGCGGTGGCTGGTGGCACCCGATCCACATCCACCTGGAGTCACACGTGCAAGTGGCGAACCTCCAGACCGGTCAGCCCATCCCCTACCACGACAGTTTCAAGAGCGACACCACGATGCTCGGCCCCGGGTCCGAGATCGTGATCCGCCTCAAACTCCGCACGTTCCCGGGACCGTTCGTGTTTCACTGCCACAACGTGGAGCACGAAGACATGGACATGATGTTCCAGGTCGATCCACGACCCACCGTCACGGCGAATCGCGCCCCGCACCAATGGTTCCCATGATGCGTATCCATCTCGCACTGACCCTCGCCGTCGCGCTCGCAGCCCTCGTCGCGTCCGACGCCTGCCAGGCTCAGGACGCGGTGGGCCCGCCGGCCGGTGCCGCCACGGTTTCCCCGCTCACGATGATGCGGAATCCCATCGGGGACCGGATCCCGGATGTCGACGTCGTCGACGACGCGGGGCGGGAGGTGCGTTTCTTCACCGACTTGGTCAAGGACCGCGCCGTCGTGATCAGTTTTTTCTACACCAACTGCCGCGGCACCTGCCCCGGAACGAACCTCGTGCTGGCCGAACTCCGCCAGATCCTGGCCAGGGATTTCGGCAAATCGGTGCGGCTGATCTCGATCAGCATCGAGCCGGAGAAGGACGACGTGCCCGCCATCGCCGAATATGCCGCGCAGTTCCGCACCGAGGCGACCGACGCCGACACGCCCGAATGGGTGTTTCTCACCGGAGAGCCGGAGACGATTCGCACGCTCCGCCGGAAGCTTGGCTACTACGACATCGACGACGAGGTCGATCGCGATCCCACGCAGCACGCCGCCGCCCTGATCGTGGGTAATCAGGCCACGGGCCGATGGGGCATCATGCCCGTCGGCCTCGGTGCGGAGCGGTTGGCCAGCAAGGTTCGCACCCTCGCCGGCTGGACGAGCGTCCAGCGCTACGGCGTCGCCGATCGCCCGGCGGAGCCGCAGGGCGACCGGGCCGGAGCCGCCGCGGCGAGCGACTCTGAGCCCCCGATCAGCACGGCGCCCACCGGGACCACGCCCGCCGCCACCGCGGCCCCGACGACCGAGTGATCCCGAACGCTGACGAGAAGCCGAGCCCGACGATGCCCCATCACGACCGCACACCGCCGCCCCCGGGACCGCCCATCGGCGCCTGCGCGTCCGTGGCCAGGGGGCGTGGCAGGCGACGGGGCCGGCACGACCACGGGCACCTTCGATTCGAGCCGCTCGAGGTCCGGATCGTCTTGACCGGCACCATCCACTTCGACGCCCGCAGCGGCGTGCTCTCGATCACCGGCACGCCGCGGAACGACGTCGTGACGATCGCGCCGAGCGGCCCGCGGATCGTCGCGACGCTGCAGGCGCCCGGCGTCGCCGTGACCCGGTCGGTCGCCGCCTCGGCCGTCCGACGCATCGACTTCGCGGCCCTCGCGGGAGACGACTCGTTCACCAACGCCACCCGCGTGGCGACGGTCGTCGACGGCGGCTTCGGAGACGACACGCTCACCGGGGGCGAGGGCGTCGATCGGTTCTCGGGGGGCGGAGGCAAGGACCGGCTCTTCGGCCGGGGCGGCAACGACGTCCTCAAGGGAGGCACGGGCGACGACTGGCTCGAGGGGGGCGCCGGAACTGACTCGATCGACGGCGACGACGGCATCGACACGCTCTTCGGCAACGACGGGGCCGACGTGCTCCGGGGGGGCGCCGGCGGCGATCTGCTCGACGGCGGCGCCGGCGTCGACTCGATCGGCGGCGGCGCGGGCGACGATCAGATCTACGGCGGGGCCGGGAACGACCGGATCGTGGGTGACGACGGCGACGACAAGCTGTGGGGCGGCGACGGCGACGACACCATCGACGGCAACGCCGGCATCGACACCATCGACGGCGACGCCGGCAACGACGTGCTCCGCGGCGGCGACGCGGTCGATCACATGCTCGGCGGCGACGGCGACGACTGGATGTCGGGCGGCGCCGGCAACGACATCGTCGACGGCGAGGCGGGCAACGACCGGCTCTTCGGCGACGGCGGCGAGGACCGGGTCGACGGCGGCGCCGGCAACGATCACTGCAGCGGCGGCGACGGCCACGACGAGGTGATGGGGAATCTCGGCGACGACGTGCTCGACGGCGACGCCGGCGACGACTGGCTCGACGGCAACGGCGGCCACGACACGATCCGGGGTAACGCCGGCAACGACGACTGCTTCGACGAAGACCCCATGGTCGACGAGTCTCCCGAGGACGCCGGCGACAATCTCCTCGCCCGCGGCGGCCGGGATGTGTCGCCCATGCCGCTCTTTTTCGACGCCCATGCCGTCGCCTTCGCGTCGGGCACATCGGCGAATCGGCGGGATCGGAGCCGGTTCGATTTCGTCGCCCCCGCCGGCGGCGAGTTCGCGCTCACGGTGTACGGCTTCGGTGCGGAGGGAAACGCCCGGGGCCAGTTCGCCGAGGCGGAGATCGAGGAGGGCGACGGACCGCCGCTGCTCTCCGTGAGGCCTCTCGGCGACGGCTCGAGCACGGGGCGCGCGACCCTCGTGGCCGGTCGGTCGTATCAGTTGTGGATTCGGTCGCAGACCATGGACGCGGTGGATTTCGTCGTCGAATTGAGATTGCTCTGACGCGGGGCGACGGCGATCCGTCGTTCGACGCTCGCCAAGAACAGTGGGGAAGTCATGAAAGCCGGTAATGCCATGCATCGACGTGTCGCGGACCGTGGGGCGAGCCTCTTTTCCAGCGCCCTGCGCTTCCTCTGGCCGGCCCGCCGCAGCGGCCGTGCATGGACTTCCGCACGGCGCCGCGTGAGCCGTCGGACCGGCCGGCTCGGCCGCGCGGCCCTCGCCGCGGGCCAGCAACTCGAGCCCCGGCTCGCGCTGTGGGCGCAGGTCGCCGAGTCGTCGATCGCCGCCGGCGACGTGCTGCCGACGGGCGGGCTCGCCTACGTCGTCACCTTCAGCGAGGCGATGGATCCGGACTCGCTGACCGCGGCTGGCAGTTTTCTCCTCTACGACGGCATCAATCGAAGGATCGTCGAGCCGGAATCCGTGACGCCCTCCACCGACGCCCTGAGCCGATCCGTGGCGACCGTCGTCTTCGCGCCGCTCGCCGAGAGCCGCTACGACCTCGAGATCCTCGGTCCCACCGACCTCGCGGGGGTGCCGCTCGGCGGCCCCGGCACCACCACCCCTTGGACCGTCGGGTTCTCCACCGACACAACCACGTCGGCCTTCGGTCCCGTCACGCCGGCCTCGCCGCTCGGGGCGGCCATCCATGGCTCCGCGACCGAGCACCGGACGGTGCTGGCGGATGCCGCGGACGTCGATGACGTGACGATCACGCTCGCTCCGGGGGCCTCGCTGCTCTCGGCCGTCATCGAGGCCGATTCGTCCCTCCAGGTCCGGGTGGACGTCCTCGGCGCCGATGGCGTCACCGTCGTGGCCAGCCGGTCCGCCACGCGGCCCGGCGAGCGGTTCGTGATCGGCCCCCTCGACGTGGCGGCTGGGGGCACCTACACGTTCCGCTACTCCGCGCTCGTCGGCACGACCGGCGTCGCCCGATCGTCGCTCCTCCTCGGCACGCTGCCGGAGACGGAGGCGGCGGGCACCCACACCAACGACACGCCCGCTGGCGCCGAGCCGCTGGCCGAGTCCGTGGCGACGATCGGATCGGCCGTGCGGATGTCGGTCGCGGGCGCGATTTCGGGCAACGCTCTGCTCGCCTCCGACGGCTTCGAGACCGGCCTCCTGGGCGGATCCTGGACGACGTTTTCCTCGCTCGCCGGCGGCCGTGTCGAGGTGAGCCAGTGGGAGCGGTCCAACGGACAGCAGTCGCTCCTCATGGATCACAACGATCCGCTCTCCACCCTCCCGAACCTCAACGAGGCCGTGCTTTCGGTCGATCTCTCCGGCGTCACCGGTACGGCGCTGCTCGACTTCGCGCACTTCTCGGTCTTCGACGGCGACGACGCCTTCGCGGGCCCCTTCACGGGCCGCTTCAACGCCGACGGCGTCGCCATCAGTGCCGACGGCGTGACCTGGCACCCGGTGTGGGATGCGACGGGCGACGTGTGGTCGTGGGGCCGCCACAGCGTGGATCTCTCCGCGGCCGCGGCCGCCGCCGGCATCCCGCTGGGTGCCGATTTCCGGATCAAGTTCCAGCAATACGGCACCGCGGCCTACGACCTCGAGGGCCGTTTCTGGGACGAGATCACCGTGCGCTCCTTCGACCAGGACGTGGACACCTACGCGATCGAACTTGCAGCCGGGCAGACGCTCTCGGCCTACCTCAGCTCCAAGCATGACGTCACGCTCGCGCTCCACGACGCGGCCGGCACGCTCGTCGCGGACGGCGCCCGCGGGGCGGGCTTCGCCGCCGTCGTCGCCACCTACTCGGCTCCCGCCGCCGGCACCTACCATCTGGTCGTCACCACGCCCGTGGCCGCCCCGCTCGCGGGCGAACTCCCCTACTCCCTCGTCGCCGTCTCCGGGGGCCTGATGGAGACCGAGCGTGACGATCGCATCCAGGACGCGCAGCCCCTGCCCGCGACCGGCACGGTGCTCGGCTTCCTCGGCGGCGAGGAGCGCGTGGTCGACGGTCTCACCGACGTCGGAGGCGCTCCGATCTCCTTCGGATTCGATCCGCTGGGCCACTTCGGCGGCGCCGCCTACGGCCTGAACTGGGCCGGCGTGGAGTTCGCGTTCCAGTCCACCTGGACGCTGCAGATCGCCGGCACCGACTACAACACCCAGGATCGGCACGGCCTCGTGGACACGGTGGCGTTCCCGGTCGTGGTGACAGTCCGCACCGAGGGCGACGCATCGCTCGTGCGGGTGACCGGCCAGCCGCGGGCAGGTGTGTCGTTCGAGCGGATCGTGGCATGGAAGACCGGCGACGCTCATGCGACGGTGACGACGACGATCCGCAACGACTCCGGGGCCGCCATCGCCGGCGTCAAGCTGCTCGAGTCGCAGAATCACGATCCGGACCACGCCTTCGAGACGTCCAACGACGTCACCCGCGGCGGGCGGCTGGCCGTCGCCACCGCCTTCGGCCTGTCGGTCGGGCTGGCGACGAACGATCCCCGCGCCGTCCTCTCCGCCGAAGGCGAGGCGGTTCTCGACGGGCTGCTCACGGTCGATCCCGACGCCGTGCTCGCGACCCCCGTCGATCCTGCCGGAGCGATCGCCGACACCGCGCTGAACGTCGCCTTCGATCTCGGCACCCTCGCGGCCGGTGGCTCCGCGAGCTGCACGTTCGCGATCCTCTTCGGCGGCGGGCAGGCCGCGGTCGAGTCGCTCTACGACACGCTCGACCTCGCCCCCGAGACGTGGGAGGACGTCGACATCTACGCGATCGCGGTCGGCGCGGGCCAGCAACTGACCTTCGAGACGCTCACGCCGGGGGCCCACGTCGGGGATGGGCCCGACGTGCGACTGGAGGTGCTCGATCACAGCGGCACCGTCCTCGCCGCCGACGACAACGGCGCCGCCGACGGCCGCAACGCGGCGCTGACGCACGCATTCGCCGCCGAGGGCACCTACTATCTCCGGGTGTCGGCGTCGCCGACGGCCGGTGCGGCCGCTCGCGGCACCTACGCCCTCGCCCTCTCCGGCCGTGCGATCGGTGTGACGGGTTCGCTCGCGGGCGTCTCCACGACCTATGGGACCGCCTCGGGCACGACGCAGATCGTGGTGTCGGGCTCGCTCCTCGACGCGCTGATCACGGCCACGGCGCCCGAGAGCTTCGAGGTCTCGAGCGACGGCACCACCTTCGGCCCCACCGCGACCTTCCCCTCGAGTGGAGGCACGCTGTCGGTCCGCCTGGCGGCGACGACCGCGGCGGGCACCCATTCGGGCGTCGTGAGCCTCGCCTCCGTCGGGGCGTCATCGACGACCGTGGCGATCCCCGCGAGCACGGTGAGCCCGAAGGCGCTCACCATCGCCGGCCTCACGGCGACGAGCCGCGCGTACGACGGCACCCTCGAGGCCAGCGTCACCGGCACTCCGGGCTACGTCGGCCTCGTCGGCGAGGACGCGGACACGTTCACCGTCGTCGAGGGCACCCCCGTCGCCACGTTCGCCGACGCCAACGCCGGCGCCGACAAGCCGGTGACCGTCACCGGCTACGCCGCCCCGTCGGCCAATTACACCGTCGTCGACCCCACGCTCGTGGCCACCATCACGAAGCGCGTCGCGTCGGTGACGGGCGCCAAGGCCGCCGCGACCCGGATCTACGACGCCTCGACGGCGGTCTCCGTGAGCGGCGGCAGCCTGTCCAACATCGTCGCCGGCGACACGGTCACCCTCAGCGCCGCCGGTGCCGCGGGCACCGTCGCCAGCCCGAACGTCGGCACGAACCTGCCCGTCACCGTCACCGGCTACACCATCGCCGGCGCGAGCGCCACCAATTACGAGCTCGCCCAGCCTGCCGGCCTCACCACGGCGATCACCGTCCGACCCCTGACGATCGCCGGGGCCGTGGCCGTCGACCGGACGTACGACCGCACCGCGCTCGTGGCCGTCGACACCTCGTCCGCAAGCCTCGTGAACATGATCGCGGGGGACGCCGTGACCATCGCCGGTGCACCTGTCGGCACCATGACGAGCGTCGGCGTCGGCACCGCCAAGCCGGTGGTCGTCACGGGCGTCGCGCTCGGTGGCGCCTCGGCTGCCAATTATTCGGTGTCGCAGCCCACGGGGCTGGCGGTCACCATCACCCGGGCCCCGGTGACGATCACCGGCCTGAGCGGCGGATCGCGGGTCTACGCCGGTGCGGCCGTCAAGACCGCCACCGTCACCGGGACCCCCACCCTCTCCGGCGTCTTCGCTGGCGACGCCCTGACCATCACCGCCGGCACCTACGCCTTCGCCGACGGCAACGCCGGCGTGAACAAGCCGATCACCGCAGCCGGCTTCGGCATCGGCGGCGCGGCGTCGGTCAACTACCAGCTCGTGGCCCAACCCGCGCCGACGCCCGGGTCGGTCACCCCCAAGGCCCTCACGATCACCGGCGTCGTCGGCGTCAACCGGGTCTACGACGGCACGACCGCCGCGACGCTCGGCGGCTCGCCGGCCTACGTCGGCCTGGTGGCCGCCGACGGCCTCGCCGCCACGGCGGTGTCGGGCAGCCCGACGGCGACCTTCGCCGACAAAAACGCAGGCACGCTCAAGACCGTGATCATCGCCGGCTTCACCGCCCCGACCGCCAACTACAGCGTCACCCAGCCGACCGCGAAGGCCACGATCACCAAGGCCCCGGTCACGATCACCGGCCTGAGCGGCGGGTCGCGCGTCTACAGCGGGGCGACGGTCAAGACCGCCACCGTCACCGGCACCCCCACCCTGTCGGGTGTCCTCGCTGGCGACACGCTCGCCGTCAGGGCCGGCACCGCGACCTTCGCCGACGGCAACGCCGGCACCGACAAGCCGATCACCGCCACCGGCTTCTCGATCACCGGCGCGTCGCTTGCCAACTACGTGCTCGCGGCCCAGCCGACGCCGACGCCCGGTAGCATCACGCCGAAGCCCCTGACGATCACCGGCCTCGTCGGCGTCAGCCGGGTCTACGACGGCACCACGGCCGCTTCGTTCACCGGCACCCCGGCCTACAGCGGCCTGCTGACCGCCGACGGGCTCGCCGGCACGCCGGTGTCGGGCTCGCCGGTGGCGAGCTTCGCCGACAAGAACGCCGGCACCCTCAAGACCGTGACCATCGACGGCTTCACCGCCCCGACCTCGAACTACTCCGTGATCGCACCGACGGTGAAGGCGACGATCACGCAGGCCGCGGTCACGATCACCGGCGTCACCGCCGTCGGCCGCACCTACGACGGCACCACCGCCGTGCAGCTCGTCGGCGGCACGGCGATCGGCCTCTTGCCCGGGGACGTCGCCGCCGGCACCGTCGCGCTCGGCGCGACCGGGCCGACCGGCAGGATGGCCACTGCGGCGGCGGCCGTCACCCCGAAGCCGGTGACCGTCACCGGCTACACGCTCGAGGGTGTCGATGCGGCCAACTACAAGGTCACCCAGCCCACCGGCGTGACGGCGATGATCGCCAAGCGGCAGATCACGATCAGTGGCCTCACGGCCGACAACAAGACCTACAACAATTCCACGACCGCCACCGCGAGCGGCACCGCCACGCTCCAGAACGTGGTGGCCGGCGAGGCGATCACGCTCGGCGGCACGCCCCTGTACAAGTTCGCCCAGGCGGGCGTGGGCACCGGCATCGCCGTGACCACCACCGGCTACAAGATCGCCGCCAGCGGGGGCGCGAGCATCGCCAATTACACGCTCGTCCAGCCGACGCTCTCCGCCGACATCACCCACGCCACGCTCGTCGTGAAGGCCAACAGCTTCACGATCGCCCGGGGCGCCGCGATCCCGTCGCTGACCTACACCATCACCGGCCTGGCGACGGGCGACACGGCCGTCAACACCTACTCCGGCCTCCCGGTGCGGACGACCACCGCGACGCAGACCAGCCTGCCGGGCGTGTACGCCATCTCGATCAGCCAGGGCACGCTTTCCCTTCTCACCACGACCGGCAAGAAGGGGGGCAACTACGTGTTCCAGTTCGTGGACGGCTCGATCACGATCGTCTGATCGACCGTCGTCGCGGGCATCGGCGGCGTCACCACGGCGGGCTCCGCCATCCGGCGCGAGCCGCCGGGTCGGCGCGCTGGCATTCGGGATGCCGGAACGCGTCCGAATCGATCAGGCACCGCGTTCGCCCATGGTCGACCCGCGGCGACGCCGCTCCACGAGCCCGAACATGCCGCCGACCAGCGCGAGCACCGCGCTGACACCGGCGGGATCGAGCTCGGGGGCCGTGCTCGCCAGGCGGAAGCCGATGTAACCGATCTCGCTCGCGGGATCGTAGAGGAGGCGCTCGGTGGTCGACACGCCGTTGGCGCCGCCGTTGTACCAGCTGCCGCCGCGGAGCCCGCGGGTCGAGCCAGCCGACCCATCGAGGTCGTTCCACTCGTACACGCCGCCGCTCTGGTCGAACGTGCCGTAGAACGACGCGCTGCCGGTGTAGGCCCCGACGTCGGTGAGGTAGTTCTGGCTCGGGGTGTAGGTTCCGCCCCCCGTCGCGTACGCCCCGTTGGGGTACGCGCCGATGTAGTAGTTCACCTGATTCGCCCCGGCACCGACGGTGTTCCCCGGAACGGCGTCACTCTGCGTGGCGTAGGTCCAGTAGCCGGGCGTCCCGGGGCCCGCTTTCGCGGCCGAGTAGAAGGCCGCCTTGTACCACTCGTCCTCCGACGGCACGAAGAACGTCGCTCCGGGGTTCTTGGCGACGGCGGCGCCGCTGGTGGCCCCGTTCAGCGTGTAGGCGCCGGTTTCGGTGTCGCCGTTGCCCTGGCCGTTCTCCATCCAGTTGGCGAAGCGGGCGGCGTCGAACCAGCTCACGTAGGCGATCGGGCGGTTGGCGCTCGAGCCGCCGTTGTCGATGACGCCGTAGGAGTACGCCCCGCTCGTTCCGGTCCGCGTGATGCCGGCGACGTTCACGTCGGAGCCCATCGCCGTGTTGTAGAGCGCGTGGGGGTCGCTCCGCGCCACGGCGTTGAGGAAGTCGGCGTACTGCCGGATCGTCACCTCGTGCCGGCCGACGCGGTAGACGCTTCCCACGGCGCCGTAGGTGGAGGTGTCGGCGGCATTCCCCGGATCGCCCACGGTCACCCAATCGATCGTCACCGCGGGCGCGCCGGTCGGCGGCACTGCGAGGAGCCCGAGGGCCAGGACGGCCGGGGCCATGCATCGGCGGAACGCCTTCACGAGATCAACCTCCGGGAGCCCGGGCGCGAGTCCCCCCGACGCGGGCCCCGTCCGGGCATTTCCCGGGCCGCGCATGACGAGCCGAGCGTAGCCCCCGGAGGCGAATCCTGCCAAGCGCCGGCGGGGCCAGCCGACGTCGCTCGACGCGATTCCACCAGCGGAAAGCGACGCATCGGAACGGTGCCCTGAAGCGAGCCGCGCGGCCGATTGTGGGCGGCGGGGCCTTCCGCTATCGTCGCGCCCGCCGGCGGGCCCTTGGGGACACCGGGGAAGCGGAGCGACCGCGCTACCGTCGACATCCGCTCGCCGTGCCACCGCCCCGACATCCCGAGGGGACGCGATGACCCGACGACGCCGATCGATGCTCGAGTGGGCCAGTCTGGCTGCCGCCCTGCTTTTCGTGCCGCAGGCCGCCGCCGAGCGGCCCAACATCGTGATCATCCTCGCCGACTACACGGCGCGGCCGCTGTTTCTCTACGTCGCGTCGCTGGCCGCCCACGCCCCCTACCAGGCGCCCCAGGAGGAGATCGACGCCTACCGCGAGCTGTTCCCCGATCCGCAGCATCGCACCTACGCGGCCATGATCACCTCCCTCGACCGGCAGGTGGGGCGGATCGTGGCGGCGCTCGAGCGAAAGAACATGCGTGACGACACGCTGATCTTCTTCACGTCCGACAACGGAGGCCCCACGAGTGCCATGTTCGCCACCGGTGCCCGCCCCGCGGCCGAGCGTGCGAAGGAGGCGGGTGCCAAGCCCCCCTGCTCGAACACTCCCTTCTCCGGAGGCAAGGGAGGCTTGAAAGAGGGGGGCGTGAGGCTGCCGGCGATCGTCAACTGGCCCGGCCGGCTGCGGCCGGCCGTGGTCCGGGAGCCGCTCCACCACGTCGACGTCATGCCGAGCCTCCTGGCCCTGGTCGGCGGGCGGGGGGATCGCGACAAGCCCTTCGACGGCCGCGACGCCACGGCGACGATCGCAGCGCGGGCCCCCTCGCCGCACGACGATCTCCTCATCAACGTCGAGCTCTTCCGGGGGGCGATCCGCAAGGGGCCCCACAAGCTCGTGAAGGTCGCGACGCTGCCTGGCAAGACCGAGCTCTTCGACGTCGAGCAGGATCCCGGCGAGACGACGAACCTGGCCGAGCAGCATCCCGACATCGTCCGCGATCTGGAGGCCCGTCTGCTGGGCTACGCGAGACAGGCGACGATGAGCCAGTGGCTCGAGGCCCAGGTCGACTACCTCGGAGCCCAGAGCGAGACGGCCTTCGACCCGGACTACGACCTCGACGGCGGCGTGCCCACCGAGAAGCCGGCCCTGCCCGCGCCGCGGTGAGCCGGCCCCGGCGCGACGAAACCGACGCGCTCACGGCACCTGCGCGCCGAGCACGCTGATCTGCCGGTTGGCCCGCCGCAGCTTCGTCGCCAGCGCCGCGGCGATGTTGCGGAGGATGGCGGCGTGGATCCTGGGATGCGTCTCCGCCAGCCGGCGGAAGTCGCCGACGTCGAAGACGGCGCATTCGACGGTGCCCTCGGCCACCACGTTGGCCGAGCGGCGATCACCGTCGATGAAGGCCAGTTCGCCCACCATCGTGCCCGCCGAGAAGCTCGCCACCCGCGCCCCCGCGCCCGGCTCCCCCAGCCAGACGCCCACCCGGCCCCGGGTGACGAGGAACAGCCCCGCCGCCTCGTCGCCCTGCCGGACGACCAGATCCCCCTCCGCGTACGTCCGGCGCTCCAAGAGCCGACCGAGGATTCCGATCTCGGCGTCGTCGAGCCCGGCGGCGATCTCGAACCCACGCAGGTCGCCCGCCCAGGCCGATCGCGCCGGCATCCACTCGCAGAGCAGCTCGTCCTCGCACCACTCCAGCGCCTGGTCGGTGCTGGGGAAACGGAACAGGCGCTCGACGTCGCCCCCCGCCTCCCCCGAGGCGGCCATCCTTCCCGGCAGGTCGGCCAGATGCCGCGCGTGGGTGAAGAAGATGGCGGTGCCGTCGGCCGCGACCCCGGCGGCCAGCGTGGCGAACAAGCGTGCCGCGGCCTCGTTGGCGGCGGTGGCGTGGTGGAAATCGACGATCACCGCCCGCGTGCCGGCGGGCCGCGCCATGATCTCGCGCACGACCGACTCGGTCGTGGAGAAGGCGAGATTGCCCTGAACCTCCACCACGCGGATGCGGCCCCCCTCGTCCCGCAGGCAGGCGCACTCGGCGGCGTGCCGGCTCCGGGTCGAGCCCCGCTCGGCGGCCGTCCAGGAGAGCCGCAGGCTCGAGCGCGGGCTGGAGGGGGGATTGAATTGGTGCAGCTGCCAGATCCGCGACAGCTCCTCGCACACCAGCTTCGCCCGCGCGCTGTTGCCCTGCTCGTCGAGCCGGGGGGAGAAGACGCCGATGCCGAGCTGCCCCGGCAGCACCGCCAACACCCCCCCGCCGACGCCGCTCTTGGCCGGCATGCCCACGGTGTCGATCCAGCCGCCGGAGAAGTCGTACATCCCGCAGGAGGCCATCACGCTCAGGACGTGCTCGACATTGGCATCCTCGATGGCCCGCACGCCGGTGACGGGGTTGATCCCCTGGTTGGCGAGGGTGGCCCCCATCACGGCCAGGTCGACGCAGCGGACGGCGATCGAGCACTGCCTGAAGTAGACGTCCACCGCGGCCGTGGGATCGTCCTCGAGCACGTCGAAATTGCGCAGCAAGTGCCCGATCGCGCGGTTGCGGTGGCCGGTCCGGCTCTCCGACTCGTAGACATCCGCATCGACGCGCATCGGGCGGCCGGTGTAGCGGGCGAACATGCCGAGGATGCGTGCCAGCCGCTCCTCCGGCGTGGCCGCCTTCACCTGGCCGGTGGTGGCGATCGCACCGGCGTTGATCATCGGATTGACGGGCCGGCCGGTGGCCTTGTGGAGGCTGATCGCGTTGAAGGCGTCGCCGCTCGGCTCGACGCCCACCTTGCCGCGCATGAACTCCGCACCGTGGTCGTCGAGGGCCAGGCCGTACACGAACGGCTTCGAGATCGACTGGATGGTGAACTCGTGCCGGGTGTCGCCGGCCTCGTAGACGTGGCCGTCGGCG
Organism: uncultured Planctomycetaceae bacterium; assembly: GCA_903885855.1. Lineage (GTDB taxonomy): Bacteria > Planctomycetota > Planctomycetia > Pirellulales > UBA1268 > QWOP01. Next base: position 13,968 of record CAISKG010000322.1, on the reverse strand, counting down.
GTGGCCAGGCAGATGCCGAAGCGGTCGGGATCCGCTTTGGCGAGCTCCGGGATGTACGACGCGACCGCGCCGTCGCGGACGCCGGCGTAACGGGCGTGGAGCGCGTCGAGGATCGCCTGAACGGGGGATCGGCCGGTGGCGGCGGTCATGGAGCGGATCCAGGAAGGGTTTCGGATGGACCGCACCGTCGCGGTCCGCAGGTCACATCCACTCACCGCGCGGCGGCGGTGACGTCCACTCACCGCGCGGCGGCGGTGACGTCCACTCACCGCGCGGCGGCGGTGACGTAATGAAAATACGCCGCCTCCTCGGGCCGACGGCTGCTCGACTCCCGCTCGGTCGACACGCGTACCCCGCCGAAGCCGGCCGCGGCGACGAGGGCGGCGAGCTCCTCGGCGGTGAAGTGGTGGGTCATGTAGAGCACCTCGCCACGCTCGTCGCGGGAGAGGTAGGTGGCATGCTCGCCGGTGCGGGGCAGATCCTCGGCGTAGAGCCTCGCGTAGCCGGGGTTGATCGTGTCGGAGACGCCCGAAGCGGAGAGATAGAGCCCGCCCCCGGGCCGCAGCGCGCCGCGCAGGTGGCGGAGCAGGTTCACGCGCTCGCGCAGGCCACCGATGATGGAGAGAACGAGCTGGCAGACGACCACGTCGAACGCCGCGCCGTCGATCCGCGGCGGGGCGTCGGCCGCGACGTCGGCCACGGCGAAGCGGAGCAGCCGGCCGCGGCCGTCGGCCGGCGCGGCGAGCGCCGAGGCCGCTTCGATCGCGGCCGGATTGATGTCGACGCCCACCACCGAGAATCCCCGGTCGTAGAGCCGCCTGGCGAGCCCGCCGGTGCCGCAGCCGACGTCGAGGAGGCACGGGGCGGGCGCGCCGGCCGCCGGGGGCGGGAGCGCGTCGAGCCAGCGGTCGAGGTGGGGCGTCGCCCGCTTGCTCGGGATCCTCCCGGCCTCGAACCCGCGCCAGTCGTCGCGTGCATCGCGCTGGTCCATCGTTCTCCTCTTCTCGAGAGCGGCCACCGGGCCTGCGGATTGTAGGCCGCTCCCCCGCCCCCGCCCCCCGTCGGGCCCGACGGCTGCCCGGCCCCCGGGGCCGAGCGTCCCGTCCGGCGCTGCCCCGCTCGGCGCCCGTGGAACTGCCATCCACGACCAATGATCGCCGAGCCCCCCGGAAAATGCCGGGGGTTTTCAGGGGTGCCCGCCGCCGCATCCCACGGCGGATCGCCGCGTCCGGAGCCTGCTAGGCTCAACGGGCCCCGCCCCCAGTGCCCCGGAACCGCTCCCGATGGTCCCGCCGCCCCCCTCCGCCCCGAACGCCGACGCCGCGATCGAGCGGCGCTACCGCCTCGCCTGCGAGCAGTACGCCGAGTGGGGCGTCGACGCGGCGCGCGCCGTCGAACGCCTCGGTACGGTGGCCGTGTCGCTCCACTGCTGGCAGGGGGACGACGTCCGCGGCTTCGAGGGGCACGCCGGGGAGATCGGCGGGGGCCTGGCCGTCACCGGCGCCTTCCCCGGCCGGGCGCGGAACGCCGACGAGCTGCGCGCCGATCTCGAACTGGCCCTGTCGCTGATCCCGGGCCGCCATCGCGTGAATCTCCACGCCAGCTACGCCGAATATGGCGGCCGCCGCGTCGACCGCGACGCGATCGGAGCGGAGGGCTTCGCCCGCTGGATCGACTGGGCCGCCGGCCGCGGCATGGGCCTCGACTTCAATCCCACCTTCTTCGCCCATCCCCGGGCCGCCGACGGGCTCACCCTCAGCCATCCCGATCCGGCCATCCGGCGCTTCTGGATCGACCATGGCCGGGCCTGCCGGCGGATCGGCGCCGCCTTCGGCGCGGCGCTCGGCACGCCCTGCGTGACGAACATCTGGATTCCGGACGGCATGAAGGACACGCCGATCGACCGCAAGACGCCGCGGGAGCGGCTGCGGGAATCGCTCGACGCCCTCCGCGCCGAGGCCATCGATCCCCGCGCGAACCTCGACGCCGTCGAGGGGAAGCTCTTCGGGATCGGCTCGGAGAGCTACGTCGTGGGCTCGCAGGAGTTCTACCTCGGCTACGCCCTCTCGCGGGGCACGCTCCTGTGCCTCGACACCGGCCACTACCACCCCACCGAGACGGTGTCGGACAAGCTCTCGGCGGTGCTGGGCTACCTCGATCGGATCCTGCTCCACGTCAGCCGGGGCATCCGCTGGGACAGCGACCACGTGGTGACGCTCACCGACGATCTGGTGGCCATCGCCCAGGAGCTCGTGCGAGGGGACCTCCTCGGCCGGGTCCACCTCGGGCTCGACTTCTTCGACGCGAGCATCAACCGCACGGCCGCCTGGGTGGTGGGGACGCGGGCGCTCCTGAAGGCGCTGCTCACGGCGTTCCTCGAGCCGGTGTCGCTGCTGCGCGACGCCGAGGCGCGCGGCGACTTCACCGCGCGGCTGGCCTGGCTCGAGGAGGCGAAGGGACTGCCCCACGGGGCGATCTGGGACCACTGGTGCCTCCGGCAGGGGGCTCCCACGGGGATGGCCTGGCTCGAGCCGGTGCGGCGCCACGAGCGCGACGTGCTGGCGGCCCGATCCTGACGACCGAGGCCGGCGTGAGCATGCTCCTGCGGATGCGCGGCATCGTGAAGTCGTACGACGGGGTCCGGGCCCTGCGGGGGGTGTCGTTCGACCTCGCGGCGGGCGAGGTGCACGCGCTGGTCGGGGAGAACGGTGCGGGGAAGTCGACGCTCGTCAAGGCGATCACCGGCGCCGTGGTGCCCGACGCGGGGGAGATCCTCCTCGACGGCCGGCCCGTGGCGCTGCCCGACCCGACGACGGCGCGGTCGCTGGGAATCCGCGCGGTCTACCAGCAGCCCGCCCTCTTCCCCGACCTCTCGGTGGCCGAGAACATCGCCCTCGGCCTCGGGGCCGGCCGCGCCTTTCGCCGGGTGCGCTGGAGGGCCCTGCGGGAGCGTGCGCGGGCGCTCCTGGCCCGCGCGGGGGCCGACATCGACCCGGAAGCGGAGGTCCGCCGCCTCTCGATGCCCGAGCAGCAGCTGGTGGAGATCGCCCGCGCCATCGGCGCCGGGGCGAGGATCCTCGTCCTGGACGAGCCGACCGCCTCGCTGGGGGGCCGCGAAGTGGAGCGGCTCTTCGGCGTGATCCGGGAGCTGCGGGCCGGGGGGACGGGGATCGTCTACATCTCCCACCGCCTCGAGGAATTGCCGGAGGTGGCCGACCGGGTGACGGCGCTGCGCGACGGGGAACTCGTGGCCACGCATCCCATGCAGGCCGTGTCCCGCGCCGACCTGATCCGGATGATGGTGGGCCGCGACGTGTCGGCCGTGTTCCCCAAGCGGCCGATGGAGCCGGGGCCGACGCGGCTCGCCGTGCGCGGCTTGACGCGGGAGGCCGACGGGATCCGCGACGTCTCCTTCGACGTGCGCCGGGGCGAGATCCTCGGCCTCGCCGGGCTCGTCGGCGCGGGGCGCACCGAGACGGCGCGGCTGATCTTCGGCCTCGCGCCCTGCGACCGCGGCGTCATCGAGCTCGACGGCCGCCCGATCACGATCCGCTCCCCCGCCGACGCCGTCGCCGCGGGGATCGCCTACGTTCCCGAGGATCGGCGCCGCCACGGCGTGATCCCCGAGATGTCGGTGGCCGACAACACCACCCTCGCGGTGCTGCGCCGCGTCGCCGCGCACGGCTGGCTCGACCGGCGCCGCGAAGACGCCCTCGCCGAGGCGTACGTCGAGCGCCTCGGCGTGAAGACCCCCTCGGTGGCCGCGCCCGTCGGGAGCCTCTCCGGCGGCAACCAGCAGAAGGTGGCCCTGGCGCGGTGGCTGGCGACCGACCCGAAGGTGCTCGTCCTCGACGAGCCCACGCAGGGGATCGACGTGGGGGCCAAGGCGGAGATCCACCGCCTGATGGGGGATCTCGCCGCGCGCGGCCTGGCGATCGTGATGATCTCCTCGGAGCTTCCCGAGATCCTCGGCATGAGCGACCGGATCGCCGTCATGCACGCCGGGCGCGTCGCGGCCGTGGTCGACCGGGCCGGGGCCACGCAGGAGTCGCTCCTGGCGCTGGCGCTGGGAGAGGCCGCCCCTGCGCCGACGGGGGGCGGGCCATGATCGGCCGGCTCGCCGGGATCCGCCATCTGCGGGAGTGGTCGGTGGCGCTGGTGCTCGCCGCGCTGCTGGCGGCGCTGGCCTTTCTCGCGCCGGCCTTTTTCCGGGCCGACTACCTGCGCGGGCTGCTCGTGGCGAAGGCGTCGGTGCTGATCGTGGCCCTCGGCATGACGCTCGTCATCGTCGCTCGGCAGATCGACATCTCCGTGGGGTCGCAGTTCTCGGTGTGCGGCGTGATCGCGGGGCTGTTGTCGACCGCCGGGCTGCCGATGGGGCTCGTGGCCCTGGGCACGGTCGCGGCGGGCGCCGCCATGGGGGCCACCAACGGCCTCCTCGTCGCCGGGCTCGGGCTGCCGTCGATCGTCGTCACGCTGGCGACGATGACGATCCTCCGCGAGGCGCTCCGCTGGCTGCGGGAGGGGCAGTTCGTGCTCGGGCTGCCCGACGACTTCCAGTGGTTCGGCCTCGGGCAGCTCGCCGGCCAGTGGACGGTGATCCTCGCCGCGGCGGCCTTCTTCCTCGCCGCCGCCTGGGGCCTGCGCCATCTCGGCGCGGGCCGCGCGGTGTACGCGGTGGGCAGCGACGCGGAGGCCGCGCGGCTGGCCGGGCTGCGGCCGCGCTTCGTCGTGTTCCTCGTGTTCCTCGCCATGGGCGCCGTCACCGGCCTGGCGTCGCTCCTGAGCGCGATCCAGTTCGGCGTGGTCGATCCCAATTCCGGCGCCGGCCTGGAGCTGCAGGTGATCGCCGCGGCGGTCGTCGGCGGGACGGCGATCTCGGGCGGCCGGGGCACGCCCATGGGCACGCTCCTCGGCGTCGCGCTGTTGGGCACGATCGGCCCGGCGCTCGTGTTCCTCGACGCGGCGCCGGAGTGGGAGAAGGCGATCCAGGGGCTCTTCATCCTCGCCGCCGTGGCCGTCGACGCCCTCGCTTGGAGGAAGCGATGAGCCGCCCTCGCCTCACCTCGGCCCAGTTCGGCCTGGTGCTCGTCCTCCTCATCGAGATCGCGGTCTTCTCCCTCACGGGGCGCAACTTCGCCACCCGCGACAACGCCTTCGAGGTCGCGCGGCTGAGCGTGGAGATCGGGCTACTGGCGCTGGCGATGACGCCGGTGATCCTCACCGGGGGGATCGATCTCTCGGTCGGCTCGCTGATGGGGCTTTCGGCCGTGCTGTTCGGGAAGCTGTGGCGCGACGCCGGCTGGCCCATCGGCCCGGCCATCGCCGCCACGCTCCTGGCCGGCGCGGCCGCGGGGGCCGGCAACGGCCTCCTCGTCACGCGCCTCCGCATGCCGCCGCTGATCGTGACGCTGGGGTCGTATTCGCTCTTCCGCGGCCTCGCCGAGGGGATCACCGGCGGCGTCGACAACTTCACCGGATTTCCCGCCGGATTCCTGTTCCTCGGCCAGGGCTACCTGGGGGGCATCCTGCCGCCGCAGCTGCCGATCCTCCTCGCGGCGGCCCTCGGCTTCTGGCTGCTGGTGCACCGCACGACGGTCGGTCGGGCGCTGGTGGCCATCGGCTTCTCCCCCGAGGGCGCGCGGCACGCCGGCATCGCGGTCGAGCGGCACGTGAGGCTCGTCTATCTGATGTCGGGGTGCGTCGCCAGCCTGGCCGCCGTGATCTACGTGGCCCACCTCGGCCAGGCGAAGGCCGACGCCGGCACCGGCTACGAGTTGCTGGCCGTGACGGCCGTCGTCCTCGGCGGGACGTCGATCTTCGGCGGCCGGGGGGGTATCCTGGGCACGCTCCTGGGGCTCGTCACGATCGCCGTCCTGCAGAACGGGCTGCGGCTCTCCGACCTGCCCGCGGAGCTGGCGGGGATCCTCACCGGGGCCCTGCTGCTGGCGGCCCTCGGGGCCGATCGCCTCAGGGCCACGGCCCGCCGACCGCCCGGCGAAGCACCGACCGCGCCCGCCCCACTGCCGGAATCCACGGAGGTGCCCGTGAAGAACTCCCAGGTGGCCTTCCTCGCCGCCGTGATCCTCCTGGCCGCCGGTCTGGTCGCGGCGAGCAATTGGCTCGTCGTGCGCTCGATCGTGCGCGAGGCCGACCGGCGCGACGACCCGGCCGGGGCGCGAGCCGCCGGGTCCGGCGACGCCGCGACCGCTGCATCCGGCGGCGGCGCGGCGGCCGGCCCCCGGAGGAAGCGCGTCACGGTGGCGATGATGCCCAAAAGCAAGGGCAATCCCTACTTCGTGGCCTGCCGGAAGGGGGCCGAGGAGGCCGCCGCCGAGCTGGGCGTGGACCTCGTCTGGGACGGCCCCACCGACCCCGATCCAGCCAAGCAGAACGAGGTCATCGACACCTGGATCACCCGCGGCGTCGACGTGATCGCGGTCGCCGTGGAGAACCGGGCGGGCATCTCGACCGTCCTCCGCAAGGCGCAGGCCCGCGGGATCAAGGTCGTCACCTGGGACGCCGACGCGGAGCCCGACGCGCGGTCGTTCTTCGTCAACCAGGCGACGCCGCGGGGGATCGGCGAGGCGCTGATGGACAACGCCGCCCGGATCCTGGGCGGCGAGGGGGAATTCGCCATCATCACCGCCTCACTCACCGCCGGCAACATGATCGACTGGCAGAAGGAGATCGAGAAGCGCCGCGCGGAGAAGTATCCCGGCATCCGCCTGGCGGCGCTGCGGCCCTGCGACGACCTGCAGAAGAAAGCCTTCGACGAGGCGACCGCGATCCTCGGCGCCCACCCCGAGGTGCGCGTGATCATGGGGATCTGCTCCCCCGCCCCGCCGGGGGCGGCCGAGGCGGTGAAGCAGTCGGGACGCGGCGACGTGAAGGTGCTCGGCCTCAGCCTCCCCAACATGAACAAGCGCTTCGTCCACGAGGGAATCACCGACTGCATCATCCTCTGGAAGACGGCCGACCTCGGCTACCTGACCGTGCTCGCCGCCGACGCCCTGGCCCGCGGGACGCTGCCGCCGGGCGCCGACGGCATCGAGGCGGGCCGGCTCGGCCGGATCGCCATCGAGGGGGACAACATCCTCCTCGGCACGCCGTTCGTGTTCACGAAGGACAACATCGACGATTTCGACTTCTGATCCCCCGCCGGCGACGAGCCGTGCCGCCCCCCCGCCCGTACCCCGCGAGAATCCGGAGCCGATCATGAAGACGATCCTCTTCGTGTGCGTGGAGAATTCCAACCGCAGCCAGATGGCCGAGGCGTTCGCCCGCATCCACGGCCGGGGCCGCGTCGAGGCCGCCAGCGCCGGCTCGCGCCCGTCCGGCCGGATCAACCCCAAGGCCGTCGAGGCGATGCGCGAGAAGGGCTACGACCTCGGCACCCACGCCTCGAAGGGGCTCGAGGGCTTCGACGGCCGAAGCGTCGACGTGGCGGTGACGATGGGCTGCGGCGACGAGTGCCCGCTGGTCGTGGCCGGGCGTCGCGTCGACTGGAAGATCCCCGATCCCCGCGACATGTCGCCGGAGGAGTTCCGTGGCGTCCGCGACCTGATCGAGCGGAAGGTCCTCGAGCTCCTCGCCGAGATCGCCCCCGCCCCGCTGGCCGCCGCGATCACGGTCCGCGACCTGCTCCGCGTCCTCGACGCCAACCCGGCGGCGCGGATGCACTGGATGCTGCCCGACGGCGCGTTCGTGCCGGCCCACTACCACATCACCGAGGTGGGGAAGGTGCGGAAGGACTTCGTCGACTGCGGCGGCACCGTCCGCTCGACGACGTCGTGCCTGCTGCAGGTGTGGGTGGCGCACGACGTCGATCACCGCCTCGAGACGACGAAGCTGGCGGCGATCCTGCGCATCGCCGCGCCCCTGCTTTCCTCCGACGAGCTGCCGGTGGAGGTCGAATACGAGGAGGGGCTGATCTCGCAGTATCCGCTCGGCGGCGCGGAGGTCACCCCGTCGGGGATCCTCTTCCACCTCGGCACCAAGCACACCGCCTGCCTGGCCCCCGACCGCTGCGGCGTCGGCGACGGCGGCGGCTGCTGCGAGCCCTCCGCGGCGGACGTGCGCCCGCTCTGATCGCGGCCGCCCGTGGCCCGCGCGATCGGCGCTCGCCCCGGCCCCGCGCGCGGTCCGGGGAAAAAGGCATCCGGGACCTTGCCCCACGGTTCGGGCCCCCCGGAGAAAGCCGAGGGCTTTTCAAGGGCCCCTGCCGACGCATCCGGCGGCGGAGCGGGTGGCCACAGCCTGCTAGCGCCCGGCGGCGGGGGCGGCGGAGAGCACCTCGATCGACTCGATCTCGAGGCGGAAGGGGCCGGGGCGCTTGTCGGAGAGCATGAAGCCCACGCCGGTGATCTCGGCGGGGTCGACCGCCCCCATGCCCCCCACGCGGCGGCCGAAGGAGGTGGGGATGAAGTCCTCCAGCGCGATCGTCGTCTCCGCCCACTGCCCGTCGACGGTCGGCAGCGCCGCGCGGTAGGAGAAGGCCATCCGGCCGGTGCGGGTGTAGAGGTTGACCACGTACTCGCGGCCGTCCCCCTTGGTGCGGATCACGAGCCGGTCGCCGCGATTGAGCCCCAGATCCCCGCCGCGGCTGCGCACCGACGCGAAGCCGCCGTTGTTCTCGAGCGACAGCCTCCCGGAGAACTCCATCGCTCCCGCGTCGGTGATCCGGAAGCGCCCCTCCGACACCCCGCCCATCACGCCGTCGTTCACCGCCTGCCAGCGCCGGGCGGCGTCGGGGGCGCCGAAATCGAGGATCCGCCGCGGCTCCTCCGCCACCGACCGGGAGGCACACACGCAGGCGATCACGAGGGCCAGGCGCCACGACGGCATGGGAATCCTCCCGGGCGGATATCGATCGCGGTCACAGCGGGCATCGTAGCCCCTGCCGCGCCGCCGGGGGAGCGCCGCGGTCGCGGCCATCGGGAAGCCCCTCACCCGCCGGGCGGTTCGGCACCGGCCTCCGGGGCACGGGCATCGTCGTCGGCGAAAAGTTCGTCCGGGTCGAGAATCCGCGCGGCGATGCAGGCGTACGCCCACGGCCGGCGCTTGCCCCCCGCCGGCCCCACCCCCGGCAATCCGCTCTCGAACACGCACAGCACCCGTCCGTCGGGGAGCACGGCCAGGTCGCTGTAGGCGCTCGGGCCGCTGCGAAGCAGCACGCGGCGCGCCCAGGTGCGGCCGTCGTCGGTGCTGGCCCACAGGGTGAGGTCGCGCCGGGCGGAGTGGACCCGGGCGTCGGTGTCGGGGGCGGAGTGGAGGAGCCAGGGGCCGGGATGGCGCGGCGTGCCGGGATGGCGCGTGGCGCCGGCCATGCAGCCCCATTCGGGGAGATCGTCGAGGACGAAGGGGGCCGACCAGTCACCGGTGCCGGTGGGGCTCGTGGCGGCGAGGCGGCGGTTGCGCGGGTCGCCGCTTCGCGCCGCGAGAAGCACCGAGCCGTCGGCCCGCTCCACCACCCACGACTCCCCCCCGCCGGGCACGGCGATGCCGCCGGTGTGCCAGGTCGCCCCGCCGTCGTCGCTCCACACCGTGCCGCAGCCGTCGCCGAGCAGGCCGCGCTCGGCCGAGCCCGGGCGGTAGTCGGCCATCCACACCGGCGCCACGAGCCTCCCCCCCGCGAGCTCGATGCCGTGGCCCGGGCCGAAGGCCACGGCCTGCCAGTCGACGCGCGGCCGGAAGGCGTCGAGCGCGGCGGTGATCTCGCGCGGCGCCGTCCAGGTGAGGCCGTCGTCGTCGCTTCGCACGTGGAAGCAGCGCATGTACTCCACGCAGTAGAGCAGGTGCACCGGCCCGGCGCGGGTGGCGATCACCACGGCGTTGTTGACGGTCTGCTCGTCCGGCCCCCCCATGTCCTTGCCGACCTTTCTCGGCGGCAGGTGGGGATTTCGCGGGAGACGCGGTCCGAGGTGCGCCACCTGCCGTGCCGGCTCCCAGGTGCGGCCGCCGTCGGTGCTGCGCCGCAGATGAATCTCGATCTCCCCCCGGTCGGCGGCGGTGAACTTCCGCGCCTCGCACCAGGCCAGGGCCGTGCCACGCGCCGTCACCGCCGCGCCCGGGATGCGGTAGGTGTGGAAGCCCCCCTCCCCCTGCCGGAAGAGCACCTGCGGCCCGCCGGGGGGAGGCGACGCCGCGGCCAGACGCGCATCGAGGGCCGCGGACAGCCGCGCCCGCGCGGCGGCGGCCTCGGGCCGCCCGACGACGTTCTCCGTCTCCACCAGCGTCGCCGCGCCGTCGCCGGCGCCGGGGAGGCGGCCGAGATCGTAGAGCTCCTCGGCGACGGTCCGGCCCACGGCGGGCTCGATCCAGCGCGTGTAGCGGTGGGTGGCGTCGCGCAGTGAATAGCCTGTCAGGTGCGGATCGGCCGGATTCCAGGGCCGGGAGAACTGGCTCCAGGCGACGTCCCGCCCCGGCGCGGCCGGATTCTCGAGGCTCGCCCCGAGGCTCCGGCCGTCGAGATCCGCGGGGGGCGTCAGGCCGGCCAGGGCCGCGACGGTGGGGAAGACGTCGACGAGCTCCACCAGCCCCGTCGCCGGCTCGCCCGGCCGCGGCATGCCGGGAGCGCGGATCACCAGCGGCACGCGCGTGTCGCGCTCGAAGTTCGTCGCCTTGCACCAGTGGTCGGCCTCGCCGAGCGAGTAGCCATGATCCCCCACGAGCACCACGATCGTGCGCTCGCTCAACTCGAGCGCCTCGAGCGCGTCCAGCAGCCTGCCGACCTGGGCGTCGACGAAGCTCACGCAGGCGTGGTAGCCGTGGCGCAGCCGCCGCACCTCCTCCGGCGCCGGCCGCTCGTCACGCGGCATCCCGGCGTAGCCGGCGAGTTCCCGGTGATCCGGCCAGGCGGCCTCGGGCGCCCCGGTGGTGCGCGGCCGGGGATCGGCCGCGAAGGCCCGCGGGTCGTGGAGCTCCCAGTAGCGCCGGGGAGCGGCGAAGGGCAGGTGCGGGCGGAAGAACCCCACCGCCAGGAAGAAGGGGCGGTCGCGGAGGCGGCCGAGCGCGTCGATCGCTGCCGAGGCCAGACGGCCGTCGGCGTAGGCCTCGTCGTCGGCGTCGGCGGCCTCGGTGGGGGGGCCCTTCCCCTGCCCCTTCCCGCGCGCGGCGTAGGTGCGCCAGCCCGGGCCGCGGAGCGTGGCCGGCACCGACCATGACGGGGGATCGTCCTCGTCGGCGTCGCCACTGAACACCTTCCCCAGCCCCTCGGTGTGGTAGCCGGCCTCCTTGAAGAGCCCCGGCAGCGTGACGACGTCCGGCACGCGCTCGCGGAGCACGTGGCGATTGTGCCAGACGCGCGTGGAGTCGGGCCGCAGGCCGGAGAGGAGCGACGCCCGCGAGGGCCCGCACACCGCCTGCTGGCAGTAGGCCGCCAGGAAGGCACGCCCCCCGGCAGCCAGGCGGTCGATGTTCGGCGTCCGCGCCAGGGGGTCACCGTAGCAGCCCAGCGCCGGCCGCAGGTCGTCGACCAGGATCAGCAGCACGTTGGGCCGCGCCGGCTCCGCCCCCCGCGCCTCCGCGACGAGGCAGCCGAGGGCGACGGCGAGGCCGAGCAGCACGCGGCGGCCGCGGGTCATGGGCCCTCCCCCGTCGCCGCGGCGGCCGCCCGGCGCGGAGGCGCCGCGTCGAGGTAGCCCCAGCGTCTCCGGCGCGCCTCGGCCTTGGAGCGCACGCCCCTCACCTCGTCGTCGAAACGGCGCACGACGTCCGCGTCGAGGAAGGGATCGGCCGTCTCCCGCCGCCAGGCGTCGAGGGCCGCGGCGAGCCGGTCGCGCTCGGCGCGGCAGGCGGGATCGTCGGCGCGGTTGCGGAACTCGCCGGGATCGGCGTCGAGATCGTAGAGCTCGTAGCGCGGCGGCCGCTCCATCGTGGCGTAGGCGGCGCGGATCCCCTCCGGGGCGGCGGCCACGGCGGCCGGCCCCGAGTCGAACTCCCGGAAGGTGAAGGCGACGCCGGGGTTGGTGCGGCCGGGGAGGAGATTCTCGATCAGCTTCCAGCGTGCGTCGCGCACGGCCCGCTGCGGATAGCAATTCGCGGCCGCGGCATGGGTGTGGTATTCGGCGAACAGGGCCCCGCGCCACTCCGGGCGGCCGCCGGCCAGCAGCGGCAGGAGCGAGCGGCCCCCGAGGCCGGGCGGCGGCGCCACGCCGGCGGCTTCGAGGATCGTGGGCACCAGATCGATCGTCGACACGAGCTCGTCGCGCACCTGCCCGGCCACGGCCCGGCCGGGGAAGCGCACGATGAGCGGGATCCGCAGCCCCCCCTCGTAGCAGGTGCGCTTGCTGCGCAGCATGTCGGCGCCGTGGTCGCCGAGGTAGACCACGAGCGTGTCCTCGGCCTTCCCCGAGCGCTCGAGCGCCGCGAGGAGATCGCCCACCAGCGTGTCGAGGCGCATCAGGCAGTTGTAGTAGTCGGCGGTCGCCTCGCGCAGTTGCGGCGTGTCGATGCCGAAGTGGGACAGCGCCGCCACGTCGGCGGCGTCGAGCGGCTCCGGCGGCAGTCCGTCCACCTGCCGCAGCCGCGGATCGTGGGCGTCGGGATAGTTGACCGCGAGGAAGAACGGATCGTCGCCGGCGGCGAAGAAGTCCTCGGCATGGCGGGCGTAGTCGCCCAGCCGCTCACGCGCGAAGTTGCCGCGGCCGATCCGGGCGACGTCGAAGGGAAAGGCCTCCTCCGGGAGGACGTGCAGCTTGCCGACGATCCCGGTGCGGTAGCCGGCGCCGTGCAGCGAGCGCACCACGTTGGGGGTGTCGTCGCGGAACATCCGGAAGCCCCAGGTCGCCAGGCCCAGCTGGCCGTGCTGGTGCGGATGGAGGCCGGTGAGGAAGCTCGCCCGCGAGGGGCTGCAGCCGGCCTGCGTGACCCACGCCCGATCGAAGCGCACCCCCTCGGCCGCGAGGCGGTCGAGATGGGGCGTGCGCACCGACGGGGCGCCGTAGCAGCCGAGATCGGGGCCGTTGTCCTCCGAGACCACCAGGAGCACGTTGGGACGCCCGGCGACCGCCGCAGCGGCCGGCCCGGTCCAGGCGAGCATGACGCCGGCCGCCGCCCAGGCCATCCAGCCGAGCGTTGCGACGAGCCTGCGGGGGATGGCGTCGGCCACGGCCTGCTACTCCGCCGCGTCGGGCTCCGCCCGGTGCCGGAAGATCGTCCGGCCGATCGCCTCGAACGTCGCGAGCGCCTCGGGCGCCAGGTCGAAGGTCACCGACTCCGAGCGGGTCTGGTAGCGGATGTCGCGGCAGCCGAAGCAGACGAGCACCTCCACGACGCCGTAGTCGAGCCGCAGGTCGGGATGGAAGCCGCCGCAGAACTTCCCCCCACCGGGACCGCGGAGGTTGGCGGGATCGACGACGAGCGCCGTGAGCCGCGCGGCGCCGATGGCGTCGCAGGCGGTCGGCCCGACGTGGTACCAGAATCCGTCGGTCGAGCGCACCTCGCCGGTGGCCACGAGCGCCTCGAGCGCCGCGCCGTGCACGGCCCGCGCCACCCCCTCCTCCACCCGCACCGTGCCGGCCGCGGCGATCGACCGCATGCAGTGCGCGGCGGTCGCCTGCGCCGCACGGGCGGCGTCGGCCTCCGCGAGGCCGTCGACACGATCGAGGATCACCGTGGCCCAGTGCTCGGCACCGAGCGTCGGCTCGACGAGGGCCGCGTACTCGGCCTCCGCGGCCTGCAGCTCCGTCCGCAGCCGGGCGCTCACCTCGCGCAGCGTCTCGAGCCGAGTTCGCATCTCGCGCGCCGGGTCGGCCGGATCGGCGGCGTCGTCCTGTCCTTCGAGCACGTCGGCGGAAGCGGGGGGGCCGCCGCCCCATCCCCCGCCACGACGCACGAAGCCGCGGGGGATGAAGCGCAGGCTTCCCGGCCCACCGGGCATGATCTCCAGATCATCGTCGTCCATCGCCTCGTCGTCGACGCCGTCCATCGCGTCGTCGTCGCCGTCCTCCATCGCCTCATCGTCGT
>CAISKG010000321.1 GCA_903885855.1 uncultured Planctomycetaceae bacterium | reverse complement strand
CGGCGGACGCGACGGCGAGGCGGCGCGGATGGCGTGCGGCCCGGCCGGCGGCGGCCAGGGCCGCGCCGACCAGCGGCGCGACGACGGCCACCACGACGCCGACCAGGAGCAGGGCCGCCTGCGTCTCGACCCGGTTCCATCCGCTCATCGGCGTCCTCCGGGCTCGTCGCCCCCCAGGCGCGCGATCCAGGCGCGCTCCGCCGCGTCGGCACGCTCGAGCAGCCCGAGCACCGGCCGGACGATCCACCGGGCCACGAACGTCTCCTCGTAGCCGCGGTCGAGGGCCACCCGGTAGAGGGCACGCTGCCAGGCGGGGGGCAGCAGGCCGATCAGCCACCGGCCGCCGGGGCCTGGCGGCCCCCCCAGCGCCGCCTCCAGGTCGTGGCGGTCGTGGAGCGCCGACGGCGAGCGGAGGATCTGCAGGCTGCGCAGGATGGCGTGGCCGACCACGTGGAGGAGCGGCACGATGCGCCAGCCCAGGCCGATCTCCACGAGGATCAGCGAGGCCTGCGTCATCGACGCGTAGGCGAGCATGCTCTTGAGGTCGGTCTGCACCCTCCCCACGAGTGCCGCGTGGAGCGCGGTGATCGTGCCGATCACGACCAGCACGCCGCGCGCCCACGGGGCCGCCTCGAGCAGCGCCTCGCAGCGCAGCAGCACGTAGGCCCCGGCGTGGATCGAGAGCGCCCCGTAGAAGATGGCGCTCGACGGCGTGGGCCCCTCCATCGCCCGCGGCAGCCAGGACGAGAAGGGCACCTGGGCCGTCTTCCCCAGCGACGCGAACACCACCAGCAGCGACACGAGCGTGGCGGTCGACGCCGGCACCAGGCAGGTGCCGTGGGGCCAGTCGGTGCCGAACAGACGGTCGAAATCCCCCGACCCCACCGCCTGGTGGATGACCACGCTGGCCACCAGGATCCCCATGTCGCAGATCCGGTAGGTCGTGAAGGCCCGCAGCGCCGCCCGGACGGCGTTGGCCCGCTCGTGGAAGAAGCCGATGAGCAGCGCCGACGAGATCCCCACGCACTCCCACCCCGCGAAGAGGACGTCGATCGAATCGGAGAGGACCATCAGGTTCATGCCGGTGCCGAACAGCGCCAGCAGCACGAAGAACCGGGTGAAGCCCGGCTCGCGGTGGAGGTACTTGCCCGCGAAGGCGTTGACGAGCCAGCACAGGCCGGCGGTGAAGCAGACGTAGGGCACCGACAGGGCGTCGGCGACGAGGTTGATCGTCGCCTCGTGGTGGCCGACGGAGAACCACGTCCCCACGTGCACCACCTCGGGCCGGAAGCCGCCGAGCACCAGCGTGACGAGCGTGACGAGCGCCGCCAGGAACGCCGCGGCGAATCCCCCCCCCACGATCCGCGTGGTGGTGCGCTCGGAGAGCGGGCGACCGAGGATCGCCGGCACGCCGATCGCCGCCAGGGAGGCGGCGGGAGCCACCAGCTGCAGGAGCACCAGCGGCCCCAGCGCCAGGGGGCCGGCGACGGCAGCCGTGTTCATGGGGCGGCCCTCCCGCCGACGGCCCCGGGCTCGACGCCCACCAGCGCCGGGGGCAGGTCGTCGCGCCGGCCGCGGTACCACGCCGCCGACGACACGGCCTGCGGGATGGAGTCGGTCTCGGGCCGGTACGGGGAGAAGGCGATCGCTCCCCCCACGCCGTCCTGGATCGCCATCGCGCCCGAATCGGGATCCCAGGCCACCAGCTGCACCCAGCGATTGGCCACCATCCGGCGCACCGCCGGCAGGCGCTCGAGAACCGCCGCGATCCGCTCCGGGGCGGCGTCCACCACCACGAGCAGCCGCACCGGCTCGTGGATGTCGACCCCTTGGAAGGGGAGCCCGGTGCGCAGATCGCTCGCGTGCCCGTCCATGACGCCGATCAGGCCGGTGATGTTGTGGGGGAGCTTCGTGCCGGCGCCGTAGCCGAGGGGATCGACGCGCGAGAACAGGTAGGCGAGGTTGATTCCCCCGCACACCGGCCCCACCGCCGCGAGCGTGCGCTCGAGGATCGCGCCGTCGCGGTCGGCGCGGGGATCGTACGACACCAGGAACGAGCGACGGTCGAGGAACAGCCCGCGAGACAGCGCACGGCGGCCGACGATGCACACGGCGTTGCCGGCATGGCCGTACTCGGGGCGCACCTGGGCCAGATCGGCGGCCCGCCCCTCCACGCGCCGCAGCGCCTCGGCCTCCGAGACGTCGTCGGGGACGGAGTCGAAGCGCCGGCAACGTTCGCGGGCGTCGAGACCGCCGGCGAGGACGGCGAGGCGGCGGAAGGAGTCGAATTCGCCCCGGTGCCCGGCGGGGATGCCCTCGGTGTCGAACCACGTGACCGTGCTGGTGCAGGTGTCGAGCATCCCGCCGACGAACCACACGTCGTCAGGGATCCCGAGCCCGCCGGCGGCGAGCCTCGCGCGCACGGCCGGGTCGTTGGCCATCAGCGCGAAGGCCCGGGCGTTGGGGCCCCCCTTGCCGCCGCCACAGGCCCCGCAGTCGTAGGCGCTCTCGTGGGGGTTGTTGAGGCTCGTGGAGCCGTGCCCGACGACCGCCACCAGCCGGGCGAACCCGGAGGTGAGGCCGATGTCCTCGAGCAGCCGGCGCACGATCGCCGCCATCTCGTCGGTGTCGAAGCCGTCGCGGGTGCCGTCGGGGAGGAGCCCCTCCGCCGAGCGCGTGATGCCCAGGTGCGTGGGAACGCGGCGTCTGGCGATGTCGGCGGCGCGTGCGGCGAGCACCGCCGTGAGGCGCGGGAAGGCCACGCGGGCCACCAGCGGCACGGCGGCCAGGGCCCCGCCGAGCGTCGCCAGGACGCCCCCGGAGAGGAGCGAACGGCTGCCGTCGACGAGCCCGCCGCGCACGCGCCCGTAGGAGCGGCGCAGGGCCTTCCGGAGCCGGTAGTCGCCCACGGCCTTGGCCTCCGGCAGCTCGAGGACCGTGTGCCCCGGTCGGATCACGATCGGACACAACGGCACGGCGTGCCAGTCGTCGATGCCGCGGAAGTACATCGCCACGGCGAAGAATCCCGCCGCGCCGAAGGTGGCGACGCCGGCGTCCGACTCCTCGAGCGCCCGCCGGAACGACTCGCAGCGGTCGTCGATGCAGAACACCGCCTGGGCCCGCGGCCGCGCGACGCGGCCGTCGACGGTGCCGGGCGGCGTCTCGGCGCGCCGCCGGGCGGCGGCGAGGGCGTCGAGGATGCCGATCCGGTGGCGGCGCTCGTAGGCGAGGTGGAAGCAGCGGCGCCGTGCCACCGCGTCGAACTCGGCGATCGCGTCCTCGAGTTCGCGGAATTCGTTGTCGCCCAGATCGCGAATCTCGGCCGGACGGAGGCCGAGGAGTTGCGCCACCTGGAAGAGGAGGAAACTGCGGGCCACCGTGCCGGGGCCGCGCCGCGGCGGATGGCGGTCGCGCAGCTCGACCCAGAAGTCGAGGAGGCGGGCGGCGTCGGCCGACCGTGGGCCGCGCGGGCGGCCCAGACGCTCGGCTGCCCAGTCGACGGCGGCCCGGTCGAGGACCAGCCGCAGCGCCACGAAGTCGGCCAGGCGCGCGGGAACGGCCGTCACCGGCGCGCGGTCGGGCCGCTCCTCGAGCTGCCGCACCATCGCCGCCCAGCCGCGCAGCGCCACCGCCGACTCCGCGATGTACCCCGGCCACGCCGACTCCGGCACCCCGAGGGCGCGCAGCTCCGCGGCCACGACGTCGAGCGCGATCGCGCCGGGATCGCCCCCCTCCTCGAAGGCTCGGTGGATCTCCCCCAGGCGCCCCGGCACCGCGCCGGCCCAGTCCTCGAGCGGCCCGTGGCGGCTCCCGTACACGGCCGCCGCGGCGCCGAGCAGGCCGCGGTCGCGTTCGGGCATCGGCCACGACGCCACGCCCTGATCGAGGAACGCCGCCACGATCCGGATGAGAAGCGGATGGACCAGCGCGTCGGTGTCGAGCGCCGGGGCGACGGCGAGGATCAGGTCGCGGTGCCGCGCGGGGGGCTGGCAGTAGCCGACGCTCGCCCGCGATCGCGAGCCCGCCTCGACGCAGGCGTGCCACAGCGCGGCGGCGGCGTCGGCAGGTTCGCTCCCCTCGGCGGCGACCCCCTCGAGGATCCGGGCCCGCGCCTCCGGCGGCAGGTCGTCGCGGAGCCGCTCGAGCGCGTCGCTCTCGGCGAGCGTCCAGCGCACGGCGGCGTCGCTCTCGAGCCGGACCGGATGGAGGAGGAGGAGGCGGTGGAGCCGACCGAGCGTGGCGAGCCCCCCCGCCAGCGGACGTCCGGCCCGCGCCCCGACGTCGGCGTCGAGGACGGCGTCGATGTCCTCCACGCGGATCCGCCCGGCGGCCAGATGCGCCCGGTAGTCGCTCTCGGGGAGAAACGGCTCCGCCCGGAAGACGCGTGCCGCGCGGATCACCGCCTGCTCGAAGGGCAGCGTCTCGAAGCCGTGGAGCGGATTCTGCGCCACGAACGTCCCGATCGGCCCCTGCTGCGGCAGGAGCCGGGCTGCGTCGGCGATCATCGCGGCGAGTTCGACGGGCCTGGGCACGGAGCGATCCCGGGAGGACGGAGGATCGCGGCGCCGGAAGACGGCCCGGCGGCGCGGGGAAACACGACGGCGCAGGTGCGGACCGTCGGCCTTCAGCCCCGCCGCGGCGGCCCACGGACGCGTGCGGAGGCCATGGCGATCCGCTGCCCGCCCCGCGGCGCGGGCAGCGACCACGGCCCCACCGCGGTCTCGGCGCGGAGATCGCCCGCACCCACCACGAAGAGATGGAAGCCCCGCTGCTCCTCCTCCTCGGCCTCCCCGTCCTCGACCACATCCTCGGCCGGAGTCCCGGAGTCGTCCTCGCGGCTGCCGTCGGCCGATTCCAACGGCGCCCGCAGCGATCCGTGCGGACCGGAGCCGAGCGGGGGCAGCGGGAGAATCCCGGCCAGCAGCGTCGCGCAGGCCGCGGCGGCGACGACGATGTGCTGCAGCGTGCGCAGGGGCATGGATGTCACCGACGTCGCTCGATCACCCACCTTCGCAGAGTGTACGACCGCACCTTCGACGGGTCCACGCACGAGCCTCGCGGGAACGCAAGGATCACGGCGCCGCGTCCCACGGCGCGCACCGCTCGATGAGCAGCGCGATCCCCTGCCCGAGGGAGCTTCCCATCGCCACGACGCCACGGCGGGCCCGACGCTCGCCGAGGGCCTGCACGAGCGACATCGCCATCCGCAGGCCGGTGGCACCGGGAGCGTGCCCGATGGCGACCGCGCCACCGCGGACGTTGACGCAGTCCGGGTCGAGCCGCAGCCGGTCGATCGTCGCGAGCGTGACCGCCGCCCACGTCTCGTCGACCTCGTACAGATCCACTTCCGACGGCGCGAGGCCCGCCCGGTCGAGGAGCCGGGCGATCGCCGAGGCGGCCGCCGTGCCCGCGGCGGCGGGGGAGACGCCCGCCACCGCGCCCGCCACGACGCGCGCCAGCGGCGTCACCGCCAGCCGCTCCGCCCCGGCCGCCGACATCACCACCACCGCGGCGGCGCCGTCGGCGTCGGGAGCGCTGGTGCCGGCGGTGATCGTGCCGCTTCCCGGCAGGAACGACGGCCCGAGCGCCGCGAGCGCCGCGGCCGAGACGTCGCGGCGGGGCCCCTGATCGAAGCGGGCCTCCACCAGCCCGCCCCCCGGATCGTGCCCCTCGACCGGCACAAGCGCGGCGTCCGGCGCGCGGAGCGCCCGGGCATGGCTCGCGGCGGCGTGATCCTCCTGACGCGCCCTGGCGATGCCCAGCGCGCCGGCCAGATGCTCCGCCACGAGCCCCGCCGACAGCGTGCCCCGGCTGGAGCCGCGGAGGAGGCGCGGATGGTGGTCGACGCCCGCCGCCGCGGGGAGGCGCTGGAGGTGGTCCACGCCCGCCGCCACCTGCACGTCCTCCGCGCCCGCGGCGATCGACCGGGCCGCGCGCAGGAGGGCCTCGAGGCCGGAGGCGTCGCCCCGGTCGACCGTCACCCCGCCGACGGAGGGCGGCAGCCCCGCCAGCAGGGCCACGGCCCGCGCCGCGTTGCCCCCGAGCTCGCCGCGCGGCTGCGTGGTGCCCAGGACGAGGTCCGCGACCTGCCGCGGGTCGATGCCCGCCCGGGCGACGGCGGCGGCCACCGCGCGCGCGGCCAGGTCGTCGCCGCGGACGTGGCGGAAGAGCCCGCGGACGCCGTCGGAGAGCCCGAACGGCGTCCGCCGACAGGCGACGATCACCGGCGTGCGCTCGGGCGACTCGGCGGGGAAGGGGGGGTGCATGCGGGGTCCGGT
>CAISKG010000320.1 GCA_903885855.1 uncultured Planctomycetaceae bacterium | reverse complement strand
GGCCCGCGCCCGCGGCGCGGGCTGACCCCTCCCCTGGAGCCTCCACGCGTGCGCGTCGTCCATGTCACCGCCGGGGCGGGGGGGAGGCTCTGCGGCACCTGCCTCCACGACAACGCCCTGGTGCGCGCCCTGCGGGCCCGCGGCCGCGACGCGATCCTGCTGCCGGCCTACGTCCCCACGACCACCGACGAGGAGGACGTCGCCGAGCGGCGCGTGGTGATGGGAGGGGTGAACGTGTGGCTCCAGGAGCACGTTCCCCTCTTCCGCCACACGCCCGCCTTCCTCGACCGGCTCCTCGACGGCCGCCGCCTCCTGGGCTGGCTCTCCTCACGCACCGGCTCGACCAAGCCGGAGGACCTCGGCGGGATCACCGTCTCGGCGCTCGAGGGGGAGCGGGGGCACCAGCGGAAGGAGGTGGCGAAGCTCGCCCGCCTGCTGGCCGCCGAGTTCCGGCCCGACGTCGTCCACCTCTCGAACGTCCTGCTGCTGGGGCTCGCCAGGAGCGTCCGCGAGGCCACCGGCGCGGCGGTCGTGTGCAGCCTCTCCGGCGAGGACATCTTCATCGGCCAGCTCCCCGAGCCGCACCGGGCGCGCGTGCTCGATCTTCTCCGCGAGCGGGCCGCCGGCGTCGACCGCTTCGTGGCGCTCAACCGGGCCTTCGCCGACCAGATGGCCCCCGTGCTCGGAGTCGACCCGCACGCGATCGCCGTCGTGCCCCACGGCGTCGACCCGCAGGGTTTTTCCGCCGCGGCCCCCGATCTCGAGGCCCGCAGGCACGCGCGCGGGGGGGCGTTTCACGTGGGCTCACTGGCGCGCGCCTGCCCCGAGAAGGGGCTCGACGTCCTCATCCGCGCCGTGGCGCTCCTCGCCGCCACGCACGACGTCCGCCTCGTCGCGGCCGGTGCCGAGATCGAGGCGGAGCGGCCCTACCTCGAGCGCTGCCGGCGCCTCGCCGCCGATCTCGGTCTCGCCGACCGCTTCGAGTGGCGCGGTCAGGTCGACCATGCGGGGAAGATCGCGCTGTTGGAGAGCGTCGACTGCTTCGTGATGCCGACGACGCATCCGGAGGCGAAGGGGATCCCGGTCCTCGAGGCCTTCACCGCCGGACTGCCGGTCGTGGCCTCCGATCACGGCGCCTTCCCCGAATACCTCGGCCGCGAGCCCGCCGCCCGACGCGGCCTGCTCGCCGCCCCCGGCGACCCGGCCGCCCTCCACGCGGCGCTCCTCGTCCTCGCCGACGACCCGGCACTCGCCTCGCACCTGGGCCGCACGGCCCAGGCCTTCGCCCGCGAGTACCACACGCCCGACGCCATGGCCGCGGGGCACGAGCGCGTCTACGCGGAGGCCGTCGCCGCGCGGGGCTGACGGCGGGGACGCGCCCGGGGGCTCACTTCCAGCGCCACGCGTCGCCTTCGGCGAGGACCGTGCGCGGTGCGTCGCTCTCGAGCCAGGCCTTCGCGGCTTCGTCGCCGCGGAGGGTCGCGTCCCAGAAGGCGGTCGAGAGGGCCAGGATGGCGCGGTGGTGGTTCGGGTCGCGCGGCCGCGTGCTCCCCGGCAGCGGTCGATCGCCGAAGGCCTGGTGCTCCGCCTCGAACAGGACGAGCTCGTACTTGCCCCCCGCCGGCAGCGCCTCGTAGACCTCGCGCCGCGCCGCCGGCGTCGTGCTGCCGATCGGCGAGCCGTCGAGCGTGCCGGTCATGATCATCCAGGGGATGGAGACGGCGCCGAAGGCCGCGGCGGCGTCGCCGGCCCGCGGCGGCGAGGGGCTCATGAGGAGGGCCGCGTCGATCGCCTCGAGCGTGAAGGGGCGGCGGCCGCCGCGGATCGCCTGCCCCGCGACCCCCTGGCTCGTCACCGCGCCGAAGGAGTGGCCGGTCATGCCGACGTGCGCGAGGTCGAAGCGGCCGGCACAGGGATGGCCGGCCTCGGCGGTCCACGTCCCGAGCGCGTCGAGCACCGCGCGGACGTCGGCGTAGCGGGCGAGGGTGTTCTCGAGGTTCGCCGCGGCGGTGAGAGCCGGGAGGCGCTCGGCGAAGGGGAGATCGCGCCACACCGCCTCGTCGCTGCCGGGATGCTGGAGGCAGACGACCGCGTAGCCCCGGAATCGCCAGTGCCGCGGCAGGTAGGCCGGCCCCTCGCGCGAGCCGCCGAGGCCGTGGCTCACGAGGATCACCGGGAGCGCGCCGGCCGCCGCGGGGAGCCAGACGCGCACCGGGATCGTGCGCCCGCGCGCCGCGTCGACGACGTCGAGGTCGACCGGCGCCGGCGCGCCAGCCTGCGCGTCGGCGTCGGCGGGCAGCGCGAGCGGATCGTAGGAGGCCACGGCGTCGGTTCCGGCCGGGGGAGGGGAGGGATCTTCGCCCCGCGTCGGGCAGGCCAGCACGGCGATGACCGCGAGCCCGCCGAGGAGCGTGATGGCGGGGGGCGGGGGGGGGCACGGCCGGCGCATCGGAAGCCTGGCCTTTCAGCCGCGCGGGTCGCTGCCGCCCTCGTCGCCGGCGAGCGGCTCGCCGTGGCCGCCGCGCTCCGGAAAGGCGATCGACGCGGCGACGCTCGTGCCGATCAGGCCCACGACCACCAGAAGCGAGAGCCACGGCGGCACGAGGTGCCCCTCGGCGTGGGCGTCCCAGCCGAAGCGCGAGGCCAGCCACTCCTGATGCCTCGCCCACTCGGCGATCATCTTCATCCCCACGAACACGAGCACCGCCGAGAGGCCGTAGTTGAGGAAGCGGAACAGGTCCATCACGCCGGCGAGGAGGAAATAGAGGGCCCGCAGGCCGAGGATGGCGAAGACGTTCGACGTGAAGACGATGAAGCGGAAGTACTCGGCGCGGGCATCGACCACGCCGAGGATCGCCGGCACGCTGTCGACGGCGAACAGCACGTCGGTGCTCTCCACCACCAGGAGCACGAGGAACAGCGGCGTGGCGACCAGTTTGCCCGCCTCGCGGATGAAGAACCGGTCCCCCTCCTGCCGGTTCGAGACCGGGATCACGCGGCGGACGATCTTGAGGAGGAAGTTGTCGGCGGGATCGACCTCCTCGTCCCCGAACGCGAGCTTGATGCCGGTGTAGACGAGGAACGCGCCGAACACGGGCATGACCCACTTGAAGCGCTCGATGAGTTCCGTGCCCAGGAGCACGAAGGCGAGACGCATCACGACGGCGCCGAGGATCCCCCAGAAGAGGACGCGGTACTGGTACTTCAGCGGCACCTTGAAGTAGCCGAAGACCACCGCGAACACGAAGACGTTGTCCATCGACAACGACCATTCGACGAGGTAGCCGGTGAGGAACTCGACGGCGGCGTTGCGCCCCAGCCACCGCCACACCAGCGCGTTGAACGACAGCGCCAGCGCCGCCCAGAAACAGGTCCAGAACACGCTCTCGCGGAGCGAGGGTTCGTGGGCCTTCCTGTGGAAGACCGTCAGGTCGAGCGTGAGCATCACGACGACGAACGCCGCGAAGGCCAGCCAGTGGACCATCTGGATCGGCCCGGCGGCCGCGTCGGCGGCGGCCAGGAGCGGCGGGGGGATCCAGGCAGGCGGGGGGGGCCAGGCGAGCAAGGGGGCGATCCTGGGTGAGGCGGTCCCGCGGGGGGAAGGGGTGAAACGCAGGGTCGGGCCGGCGGAAGGCCGGGAAGTGTAGCAAGGTGGGCGGCACCGTCTGGAGGGGGATCGACCACCGTCCCCATCCCGGGCCGGGAAAGTGCGGTCAGCGCGGCGGCAGGCCGCGGACGAGACTCGTCGTCATCGCGGCGAACACCGGGGCGATCTCGTCCCATTCCCGGTCGTCGGCCTGGCAGAAGACCACGTACGTCGTCCCGCCCGCGGCCAGCACCCGGACGGCGGCGGTCACCGTCAGGTCGAGCGAGATGAAGTGGAAGTCGTAGCCCGAAAGCGAGCGCCCCTCGATCTGCTCGACCGCCGGATCGGCCTCGAGGTCGTCGTATTCGAGGCGCATCTGCGCGGCGACGGCGTCGGCCTGACCGTGCGACGCGGACGCGGCGCGATCGAGCATCACCGACCACAGGCCGCCGCCGGGCGAGAGGACGGTGACGCCCGCGTCCCCGTCGACGTCGGCGTCGATGTCGAGGGCCCAGTCGTCGGGGTAATCGAACCGCAGGCCGAAGCGATCGAAACGCATCCCATCCTCCCGGGGCGTCCGCCGACCGGCGCCGCCCGCGGCGGGCGGCGCCCGGAGTACGGGACGCAAACCCCGGCATGATAACCGTTTGGGAAGCGCCGAAAGGTCTGGACCGGGGGCGCGCGGGCCGCTATCGTCCGCCCCCCCGACAGCCCCGGATCGAGCCATGCCAGCCGCCCTCCCCACCGCCGCCCGCCGACTGCCCCTGGAATGGGCCGTGCCGGCCGTCGTCCTGCTGGCGGTGGCCGTGGTGCTCGCGCCGCTGCCGGCGCCGCTGCTCGACCTGCTGCTGGCGGCGAATCTGGCGGTGTCGGTGCTCGCGCTTTTGGGGGCGCTCGCCGCCCGCACGCCGCTGGAAATGAGCCTTTTCCCCACGTTCCTCCTCGGCTCGACGCTCGTCCGGCTGGTGCTCAACGTGGCCTCGACGAGGCTCGTCCTCTCGCGGGCCGCGATCGACGGGCCCGACGCGGCCGGCGAGGTGGTGCAGGCCTTCGCGATGTTCGTGGCCGCCAATGACCTCGTCGTCGGCGCGGTGATCTTCGCGATCATCGCCGTGATCCAGTTCGTCGTCATCACCGCCGGATCGACGCGCACCAGCGAAGTCGCCGCCCGCTTCGCGCTCGACGGCATGCCGGGCAAGCAGATGGCGATCGACGCCGAGGTGCAGGCCGGCGCCATGTCGCGCGAGGAGGCCCGCGCGGCCCGCCGCGAGGTCCAGGCCCAGGCCGACTTCTTCGCAGCCATGGACGGCGCGAGCCGCTTCGTCCGCGGCGAGGCGGTGGCCGGCGTGGTGATCACCGGCGTGAACCTCGTCGGGGGGCTGGCGATCGGCGTCGTCCGACACGGCATGGCACCCGGCCGCGCGATCGACCTCTATTCGCGACTCACGATCGGCGACGGGCTGGTGAGCGCCGTGCCCGCGCTGCTGGTGTCGGTCGCCACGGGCGTCCTCATCTCGCGCTCGACCCAGGCGGTCGACCTGCCGCGCGAACTCGGCCGGCAGTTCCTCTCCCGGGCCCATGTCCTGGGGATCACGGCGGTGTTCCTGGCGCTGTTGGCGCTCACCGGGCTGCCGCGGATGCCGCTGTTGCTGCTGGCGGCCGGCCTGGCGGCCGGGGCGGTGGGCCTCGGTCGGGCCCGGCGCGAGGGGGCCGACGCGACCGCATCCGCCGCCGCCGACGAGCCCGACACGCTCCCCCTGCCGGCCGACGAACCGATCGTCGTGGAGCTCGGCCGCGGCCTCCTGCCGCTGGTGGCGGGGCGCGACAAGCCGCTGGTGGCGGCGGTGCGGCGTGTCCGCGCCGACATCGCCTCCGATCTGGGCTTCGTGGTCCCGCAGGTGTCGTTCCGCGACGATCTGGCGCTCCCGCCCCGGGCCTACCGGATCCGGGTCGGCGGCGAGGACGCGGGCGAAGGCACGATCCCCGAGGGCAAGCGGCTCGCCCTCCCGCGTGCCGGCGAGCCGCTGTCGCTCGACGGCGCCGACGGCGTCGAGCCGGGCGGGCAGCGTCACGGCGTGTGGGTGGGGGAAGCGCAGGCCGAGACCGCCCGGTCGCGTGGCGCCATGGTGCTCGACGCCGCCGCCTGCGTGGCCCGGGCCGTCGAGGGGGCGATCCGCGACCATGCCGACAGGCTCCTCTCGCGCGACGCGGTGGCCCGGCTCCTCGAGGATCTGCGCGCCACGCAGCCCGGCCTGGTGGACGCCGCCGGGGGCAGTCTGCCGCCGCTGGCACGGATCCACCGCACGCTGCAACTGCTGCTGCGCGAGGGGGTGCCGATCCGCCCGCTCGCCGAACTGCTCGAGGCCCTCGCCGATCACGCCGGCGCCGATGCCGCCCCCGCGGCCATCGCCCGCGGCATCCGCCTCGAGCGCGCGGCGACGATCCGGCGCCGGCTCCGCGATCCCGACGGCCGGCTGGTCGTCGTGCGCCTGGCCCCCTCCGCGGTGGCGGCGCTCCTGACGGGCCGGACGGCCGGCACGGCGCCGCCGCGCGCCGCGGCACGGGTCGCGGCGCAGGTGCGCCGGGCGCTCGGTCCACGCCTCGATCGGGGGGCGGCGGCGGTGGTGGTGGTGCCGGGCGAGGTCCGCGACGCGGTCCGCGACAGGCTGGTTCGCCAGGTGCCGGCGCTGCGGGTCCTCTCCGAGGACGAGGTGGCCGACGAGGAATCGATGGTCGTGTTCGCGACGGTGGGGGACGGCGAGGCGGCGTGGGCCGCGTGAGGTGCCGCGGCCCCCGCCGCGGCCGGTCGGATCGACGGGAGGAATCGGGAAAGCCCTGCGGGGGGGGCATGAAAGGCTCAAGAGTCCGGGCCTGGACGGTCGATAGAGAGAGGTTCGGCAGCCGGAAACCGGCTCCGCGGCACGCGCCGGCGGGGCCGAGCGCCGGCGGCGGCGAGCCCGCCCATTCACGGAGGATGACGTGGCGAATAATCCAGCTGCCCAACTGACGGTCGAGGACATCCAGGAGCTGTGGCGGCGCTTCAAGGCCGACCAGTCCAACGAGGATCTCCGTAACCGTCTCATCGAGATCTACCTGCCGCTGGTGCGCTACAACGGCGAGCGCATCTGGTCGCGCCTCCCCGAGGGGGTCGAGCTCGACGACCTGACCAGCGCCGGCACGTTCGGGCTGATGGACGCCATCGACGCGTTCGACATGACCCGCGGCGTGAAGTTCGAGACCTACTGCGTGCCGCGCATCCGCGGGGCGATGCTCGACGAGCTGCGCACCATGGACTGGGTGCCGCGGCTGGTGCGCAGC
Source organism: uncultured Planctomycetaceae bacterium (assembly GCA_903885855.1). Lineage (GTDB taxonomy): Bacteria > Planctomycetota > Planctomycetia > Pirellulales > UBA1268 > QWOP01. The sequence continues at coordinate 5,384 of CAISKG010000320.1, read as the reverse complement.
AAGGCCAGCAAGCTCAACGAGGCGATCAAGACGCTCGAGGCCAAGCTGGGACGCACCCCGGCCGACGCCGAGGTGGCCGAATACATGCAGCTGTCGCGCGAGGACTTCGAGAAGCTCCTCGTCGAGGCCAACGCCGCGAGCCTCGTGAGCCTCAACAAGAAGTGGTGCGAGACCGACAGCTCCAAGGACGTCCGCGAGATCGACATCCTCGAGGACAAGAAGGGCGAGGACCCCACCCGCCGGATCCAGAAGGCCGATCTGATGCGGCTGGTCACCAAGGGGCTCAACCGCAACGAGCGCCTGATCATCATCCTCTATTACTACGAAGAGCTGACGATGAAGGAGATCGGGGCCACCCTCGATCTCTCCGAGAGCCGCGTCAGCCAGATGCACAGCGCCATCGTCGAGCGGCTCCAGGCCCAGTTGGAGCGGCGGCGTCCGGAATTCGCGATGTGACGCCCGCCCGGACCGCGGCCCGGCGGCAGTTGGGGCCCTGGCAGCTGGGGCCCCGAAACTGGGCTCGAAACTGGGCTCGGAGCCGTGGCCCCGGAAACTGGGGGGAATGGGCGGGCGGCGGCGCGTGGCGATGGTCGGGGCGGGTGCGAGGAGCGAGTTTTTTTTCTGAAGTCCGGGCCGGATCGGCGCCGATGAAGAAAGGTTGGGCCGCGGCGTCCCCAGGCCCGGTGGCGGGAGGGACGGCGGGCGACGATCGGTGTCGTCGATCCGCGGAAGCGCGGCAACAATGGGAGACAGGACGGAGCGGTTTCCTTCCTTCCGACATGACGAACCCCGCCGGTGGCGGTGACGTAGGACCCCGGGCCCCGGGGTCGGAACCGGTGGGCGAGGGGAATCGGACACGCCTGCAAGGAGCACCATCATGAACATCTTCGGCATCACGTTCACGCAGGGCGCGCGGGCCGCGTCGGCCGTCGGCGCGACCGGCTCGGTGGAGACCGCCAAGGGCGCGCAGTCGGCGGCCGGCGTCGGCGTCGGCCAGGTGCGCGACCAGGTCGATCTCTCGGTGGACGGTGTCCGGGCGGCCGAGACCGCCTCCGACATCCGCTTCGACCGCGTGCAGGCGATCCGCACCGCGATCGCGGAGGGGCGCTACGAGACCCCCGAAAAGCTCGACGTGGCCCTCGAGCGGCTCCTCGACCGGATCGGCTGATCCGGTCCGGGCGGGGCTGCGGCCGCCTGAGCGGCGTCCACGCCGGTGGAATCATCACGACGGCCGGGCCGGCGACGGCCCGGCCGTCGCCGTTTCCCACGCCGCGGGCGCCGGCCGACGCGATCCCGGGGCAGGGTGGTAGAATCGGGGATCCCCCGGGAGCCCCCGCCCCATGCCCCTGACCTCCGATTTCTCGCTCGGCAAGGTCGCGGTGTCGATGACGCCGCGCGAGCGGTTCGAGGAGTTCCTGCAGGCGCGGGGGAAGCGCATCACGCGGCAGCGCCGCGCCATCGTGGAGCACGTCTCGGCCCACCACGAGCATTTCGACGCGGAGCAGCTGCTGGCGGAACTGCGCGGCAGTCCCGAGGGGGCGCGGGTCAGCCGGCCGACCGTCTACCGGACGCTCGCCGAACTCGTCGACGCGGGGCTGCTTCGGAAGATGACGCTCGACGGCCGCGCCGTCTACGAGCACGACTACGGCTACCCGCAGCACGACCACCTGCACTGCACTGGCTGCCAGGCGCTCATCGAATTCTCGAGCGACGAGCTTTCCCGCCTGCTCGACGCCGTCGCCTCGCGGCATCAGTTCCGCGCGGCGGGCCACCGCCTGATCGTCACCGGCCTGTGCCGCGATTGCCGCTCCACCCGCAGCCGGGCCCGCCACCAGGACCGCGTCTGACAGGCCGGTCGTCAGACGTGGACCGCCGCCGCCTCCGCGCGGCGTGGGACGCGTGCCAGCGCCGCCCGCACCGGCCCGGCGAGGAACTCGTCGACCTGCTCCGGGGCCCGGCCGGAGAGCCCCTGCGGCTCGAGCGCCCGATCCAGATTCACCGCGGCGAACAGCGGGTCGGCCCGGAGCCGCTCGGGGAGGTCGTTGGGCCTTCCTTCGCGGATCGCCGCCGTGGTGGCGTGGCTGTGCTGTCGGAAGGCCTCGTGGAGCGTCTGCCGGTCGCCGCCGGCCTTCGTGCCCGCCATCAGGATCCGCTCCGCCGCCAGGAAGGGGAGGTAGGCGTCGAGGTTGCGCCGGATCGCCCCGGGGATGACCACCAGGCCGCGGGCGATGTTGGCGTAGAGCACGAGCTGGGCGTCGGTGGCGAGGAAGGCCTGCGGCAGCACGAGCCGCCGGGGGGCGGAATCGTCGAGCGTGCGCTCGAACCACTGCACGGCGGCGGTCTGCGAGGCGGTGGTCGCGAGCCCCATCACGAACCGGGCCAGGCCGCACATCCGTTCCGCGCGCATGGGGTTGCGCTTGTAGGGCATGGCCGACGACCCCACCTGATCCTGCTCGAACGGCTCCTCGAGTTCGCCCGATGCCGCCGAGAGACGCAGGTCGTTGCCCGCCTTGTGGGTCGACTCCGAGATCCCCGCCAGGACCGCCACGATCTGGGAGTCGACCTTGCGGGAGTAGGTCTGCCCGGTGACGTCGTAGGAGGCGTCGAAGCCGAGCTTGCGGGAGACCAGCTCGTCGAGGGCGCGCACGCGGGCGTGATCGCCGTCGAACAACTCGAGGAAGCTGGCCTGCGTGCCGGTGGTCCCCTTCGACCCGCGGGCGCGCAGGGCGGCGCGGCGGTGGAGGATCTCCTCGAGATCCGTGAGCAGGTCGTGGATCCACAGGCAGATGCGCTTGCCGATCGTGGTGGGCTGCGCCGGCTGGAGGTGGGTCAGGCCGAGGCACACCAGATCGCGCGTCTCGGCGGCCCGGGCGGCGAGCGCCTCGACCGCCGCGGCGATCCGCGCGGCGAGCAGGTCGAGCGAATCGCGCATCAGGATCAGATCGGTGTTGTCGGTGACGAACGCGCTTGTCGCCCCCAGGTGGAGGATGGGCCGCGCCGCCGGCGCCGCGTCGCCGTAGGTGTGGAGGTGGGCGAAGACGTCGTGACGCATGCGGCGCTCGTAGGCCGCCGCGCGGGCGAAGTCGACCGGCTCGAGGTTCGCACGCAACTGCCCGATCTGCTCCGGGGTGATCGGAAGGCCCAGCTCGGCCTCCGCCTCCGCCAGCGCCAGCCACACCTCCCGCCAGGTGCGGTAGCGGTTGCGGTCGCTCCAGAGGCGCGTCATCTCGGGCGAGGCGTAGCGCGAGGCGAGCGGATTCTCCCACACGTCGCGGCGGGGATCGGGCTGTCCGTCCTGGTTCACGGTCGGTCTCCGGGGTGATCGGCGGGGGCGGCACCGCGCTGCGGACCGGCAACGCGGCCCGGCGGCGTCTCACGGGCCATCATGCACACGAGCCGTTCCAGTGCCAGTCGGGCGCGCAGGCCGCGCGAGGCCTCCCCTTTGAGCGCCCGGTCGAGGTCGGCCAGCGCCTGGGGGAGACGCAGGGCCCGCTGCCGGCCGAGCTGCTGCAGCGCCTCGCGCGCCTGGGCCAGCGCCTTCGGCCAGGCCGCCACGCCGGCGCGCTTGAGCGCCTCGTCGAAGGAGGGGGGCCGCGCCGCGCCGGGGGGAGGGGCGAGGATCCGGGCCGCGGTCGCCAGCCGGCGCAGGCTCGTGGCCGACTGGGCCAGGAGGGCCACGGGGCTCTCCCCGGCCGCCAGCAGGTCGGCCAGCGCCGCCAGCGCCTTCCCCGCGTCGCCGGAGGCGGCGTCGTCCACCATCCCCCAGGCGGAGCGCTCCTGGGCGCTGCCGGCGACGTCGTCGATCTCCTCCGGCCGCACCGCGCCGGCGTCGGCGGCGCGGGCCGCCGCCACACGCCTGAGCACCTGATCCACCTGGCCGAGGTCGCGGCCGAGGCGCTCCAGGAGACGCTCGGCGGTGGCCGGCTCGAGCGCGAGGCGGTGGTGCGACGACGCCCACTGCCGCACCCAGGCGGCGAGGTCCGCCCGCTGCGGCACGGCGAGGTCGACGATCCCGCCCGCGGCCGCCAGCGCCTTGGCCAGCCGCGTGTTCGAGGGGAGCGACTTGACCACGAGCACCACCACGCCCCGCGCGCCGCGCGGGGCGGCGGCCAGCGCCTCGAGCGCCGGCCGGCAGCGGGTCACGAACGGATCGGCCCCCCGGACCACCGCGACGCGCGTCGCGTCGCCGAACAAGGGCACCGTCGCCACCTCGTCGAACACGTCGCGCGCATCCTCGATCTGGTCCCCGTCGAACTCCCGCCAGGCCCAGGAGCGGTCGGCGTCGTCGGGCACCAGCCGGTCACGGAGCAGGAGGAGCATCCGGCCGGCGAGGAACGGCTCGTCGCCCACCAGCGCCAGCACCGCCGCCGGGGGCGGGCTCCACCGGTCCGGGTGGCGGAGAATCTCGATGGCGACGGGGGCATCGGCCACGGGCTCGGACTCGCGGGGGAAGGTCCGCGGGGCGCTCCATCCGCGGAGCGGCCGAGTGTAGCCGTCGCTGCGTGGAAAAAGGCATCCACGCCCGTTTCCTCCGCGCCGCCCCGGGAAAGCACGCCTCCGGGGAGCCGTGCGGCGCCGCGGGCGCCCCGGCCGACCGTCAGGGGGCGCCGCCCGGGGCGATCGGCCGCACGCCGCCCAGCTTGCCCACGGCGCGCGGCACGGCGATCGTCACGGCATCGGGGGTGGTCGCCTGCCCGGTGTTGCCGGCCGCGTCGGCCGCCTCGACGCGGATGAAGACGCGCGCCGGCACGTTCCGGTCGGGGATCCAGGGGAGCTCCCCCTCCCCCTCGAGCCCCTCGGCGATCGTCGCCCACGGCCCGTCGGGGTTGGGCGAGTGGAGCAGACGGATGCTCGCCGGGGCGAGGAGCTTGTCGCGTGCCAGCCAGCGCACGAGCACCGTGTTGGACGGGTCGCCCTCGACGCGTGCCGCGGCGACGATCTCCACCTGTGGCGGGTCGTCGTCGATGCCGATCCACCCCTCGGGCATTTCGCCCGACCGCGGACCGCCGCCGGCTCCCGGCGCATCGGGCACGATCTCGAGCCGGAAGCCGAAGAATCCGGCGGTCGGCAGGGTGACGTCGATGGGGCTGCGCGTGTCGTCGTCGACCGCGGCACGCTGCCAGGTGAAGCCGCCGTCGGTGGTGCTCCACAGTTCGACGCGCACGGGGCCCGCGTCGGGGCGGTCGACCTGCATCTCGTACTCCCAGGCGAAGCGCCGCGAGGCGAGGATGTGGAGGGGACGACCGCGGTACTCGCTGGGCAACGCGCGGACCACCCCGCCCGGGCCCCTCCCGGCGGCGGCGGCGGCGTCGAGCGAGGGGACGGCCGCCGGCGGCAGCGGCGTCGACGCGGGTGCGGCGCCCACGCCTCCGGTGCCGACGGGG
>CAISKG010000319.1 GCA_903885855.1 uncultured Planctomycetaceae bacterium | reverse complement strand
GGACCGATCGAACCGCAGCCCTCGTCCCCGGCGGCGAGCGCCGGTGCGGCGGTTCCGCCGGAGCCTGGCGCCCCGTGGCTGCCCCCTCCGCCCCCGGCGGCCACGTCGCCGGAGGCGCCTCAGGCGGCATCCCCGGACACCGTCAACGCCGAGGCATCGCCGGCTGCGACGGGCTCACCGCCGCAGCGTGTCGCGTCCGACGCCGCCGACGCGGGCAAGAAACCGAACGGGTTCTGGGCCACGGTGCAGAAGCCGTTCGGAAGCCTGCTCGGCAAGGGCAACAAGCCCTCCGAGACCGCCCCCGCGGCCGCGGAGATGCCCGCCACCGCCACCCCCGGCGGAGAGCCGGGGGCGCCGCTGCCGCTGGGCCTCGAGGGCTACTGCGCGGTGACGCTCGTGGAGAAGGGGCAGTGGGTCGAGGGGCGGGCGAAGTGGGGCGTGCGCCACCGGGGCCGCACCTACCTCTGCGCCGGCCCCGACGAACAGCGCAGCTTCCTCGCCAATCCCGACCGCTTCGCACCGGGGCTCTCGGGCGACGATCCCGTCCTGGCCATCGACGGCGGCAAGCGCGTGGGGGGCCAACGGCAGTACGGCGTCTCGTACCGCTCGCGGATCTACCTCTTCTCCTCCCCCGACACGCAGGCCGCCTTCCGCGTCGATCCGCAGAAGTACGCCCAGCGTGTCCAGATGGCCGAGCAGCCCGCCGGCGGCACCACGCTCCGCTGACGGTCCGCGGGACGACGCTTGCCCGCGCCGTCGGCCGCGGCCGACGGCGCCCGATCAGCCGCGCGGGACAGCCCACTGCCGCGCCCGCGCCACGGCGTCGTCCCAGGCGCCGCGGAGCCGCCGCACGGCCGCGGCGTCGGCCTGCGGCTGGAAGACGCGCTGCGTGCGCGTCGCCGCCGGCACCGCGTCGAGCGCCGGATAGAACCCGACCGCCAGGCCCGCCAGGAGCGCCGCCCCCAGCGCCGTGCTCTCGAGCACCACCGGGCGCTCCACCGGCCGGCCGAGGACGTCGGCCTGGATCTGGAGGAGCAGATCGTTGACGCTCGCGCCCCCGTCGACCCGCAGCGATTCCAAACGCAGCCCCGTCCCGCGCTCCATGGCGCCGACCACGTCGGCCACCGCCAGCGCGATCGCCTCGAGCGCCGCCCGGGCGACGTGCCCGCGCCCCGTGGCCCGCGAGAGGCCGATCAAGAGCCCGCGGGCCGAGGGATCCCAGTGGGGGGCCCCCAGGCCCGTCAGCGCCGGCACGAGCACCACACCGCCGTTGTCGGGCACCGTCCGCGCCAGCGCCTCGACGTCGGCCGCCCGCTCGATGATCCCCAGCCCGTCCCGCAGCCAGCCGACGATCGCACCGGCGATGAACACCGATCCCTCGATCGCCGCCGTCGCGCTGCCGGGCGTCGCCCCGCAGGCCACCGTGGCGATCAGGCCCGGCGGCGGCTCGACGCGCCGCGTGCCGGTCGAGAAGAGGAGGAACGCGCCGGTGCCGTAGGTGTTCTTGGCGGCGCCGGGGCGGACGCACCCCTGGGCCAGCGCCGCCGCCTGCTGGTCGCCGGCGCACCCGGCGATCGGCAGCGCCGCGCCGAGGAGCGCGGGATCGGTGGTGCCGAAGTCGCCGGACGAGGGGCGGACCTCCGGGAGGATCGCGGCCGGGACGTCGAACATCCGGCACAGCTCCCCGCTCCATGCCATCGCATCGATGTCGAACAGCAGCGTCCGGCTGGCGTTGGTCGGGTCGGTGGCGTGCACGCGCCCGCCGGTGAGCCGCCACATGAGGAAGGTGTCGACGGTGCCGAAGAGGATCTCGCCCCGCTCGCAGCGGCCGCGCAGCCCCGGCACGGTCTCGAGCAGGTGGACGATCTTCGTGGCGGAGAAGTAGGGGTCGAGCAGGAGGCCGGTGCGCCGGCGCACCTCGTCCTCGATCCCCGCCGCCCGGAGCCGGCGGCAGATCCCCTCCGACACCCGGCTCTGCCAGACGATGGCGGGCGCCACCGGGACGCCGGTGGAGCGGTCCCAGAGGATCGTCGTCTCGCGCTGGTTGGTGATCCCGATCGCCGCCACGCGATCCGCGCCGCGGCCGGCGCGGCCGAGCGCCCCGCGGGCACAGCGCAGCGTCGTGTTCCACAGGTCCTCGGGATCGTGCTCGACGATCGAACGGTCGAGCCCCCCGCCCTCGTCGGCCGGCCCGTCGGCGGCGCGGACGTGCTGCGGAAAGGCCTCCTGCTCGACCGCCAGCGGCATGCCGTCGCGGTCGAAGAGGATCGCCCGGCTGGAGGTCGTGCCCTGGTCGAGGGCCAGGATGCAGTCGCGGTCGGGGGGCAGCTGGGTCATGGCCGGGACTCCGGTGGGGCGGGATCGTGGGGCGACGGCGACGGGGGGGCGGGGTCGAGACGGAGGCCGTGACGCTCGCGGAGGCCGGCGACGAGGCGCGTCACCTCCCCCTCGACGTCGGCGGCGGCGAGCCGTCCGCAGCGCTCGAGCGCCGCGGCCACCGCCCGGATCGTGACCGTGGTGAAACCGGGATCGAGCGGCAGCACGAGCCGGCGCTCGACGACGTCCTCGAGCGACGAGGCCCACTCCTCCGCGACGCACCAGGGCACGACGGCGGCGGGGAGCGCGACGCCCGGCAGCGGCGAGAGCAGCGCGGCGCGTTCCGCCTCGGGCGCCCGTTCGACCAGCGCCGCCACCGACGCCGCGCGGGCGCCGAGCAGGGCCACGGTGGCCGTGGCGG
>CAISKG010000318.1 GCA_903885855.1 uncultured Planctomycetaceae bacterium | reverse complement strand
GGCACCGTCGTCCTCGCCAGGGCGAGCCCCGACGGCTACCGGGAGCTCGCCCGCCACCGGGTCCTCGGTGTCGGCTGCCGCGCCCAGCCGGCGTTGGCCGGCGGGCGTCTCTACATCCGCGACGATTCCAGGCTCGTGTCGCTCGATCTCGGCCCGCGTTGATTCCCGCCGCGGTGATTCCCCGCCGCTCGCCCGTCTGGCCCGGAATCGGTGGCCGGCACCCTTTTCAGGAGAGGTTGTCGACCTCGAAGCCCTTGCGGTAGCGGCGGCGCAGGAGGGCGTCGGCCTGGTCGTGGTTGGGCACGGTCATCGCCTCGGGCTGCCAGCGCAGCTCGTCCCCCGGGAAGCGGTTGGCGATCGTGCCCAGCAGCACCGTCTCGGTGAGCGGGCCGGCGTAGTCGAAGCCGCAGGTGGTGGGAGCGCCGCCGAGGCAGGCGTCGACGAAGAGGTGGTAGTGGTCGCCGTCGGGCGCGGCCTCGATCTTCGTCCCGCCGAACTTCGCCACCGGGAGCAACTGCGGCATGGCGACGTGGGGGAGGAGGATCGCCCCCTGCTCGCCCAGGAAGATCGAGCCCTGGTCCGGCAGCCCGAGGCGCTTGCCGTCGCCGCCGTCGAGCGGCCAGGCGGAGGTGTCGGGCATCTTGCCGCCGTCGAACCAGGTGAGGACGAAGCCGTCGGTCGTGTACTTCCCCGCGGGAAACACGAAGCGGGTCTCGTTTTGCATCCCGAAGGAAGCGGCGGGCGGCGCGGAGCTGCGCGAGACGAGTGACCGCGGCGGCCCCAGCTCGAGCGCGCTGAAGACCGGATCGAGGATGTGGATCGCCATGTCGCCCATCGTGCCGCCGCCGAAGTCGTACCAGCGGCGCCAGTTGCCGGGATGGTACTGGTCGGGGGCGTAGGGCCGCTCGGCCGCGGTCCCCAGCCAGAGATCCCAGTCGAGGTTCGCCGGCACCGGCCCCGTCGCCGGCACCGGGCCGTCGTAGCCCCAGGTCTTGCCGCTCCAGGAGCAGACCTCGCGCACCTTGCCGATGACGCCGCTCTGCACGAGCTTCACGGCGGTGCGGTACTGGGTGTTGGAGTGGATCTGCGTGCCCATCTGCGTGACGAGCGTGGGCTTGGCGGCGGCGATGACGCGCAGCTGCCGCGCCTCGTGCACGTCGTGCGTGAGCGGCTTCTGGCAGTAGACGTGCTTGCCGTGGTTGAGCGCCGTCATCGCCGCCGGGGCGTGGGTGTGGTCGGGGGTGGAGACGTGCACCGCGTCGATGGAGCCGGCGAACTCGTCGAACATCCGGCGGAAGTCGCGGAAGCGCTTCGCCGAGGGGTGCTTCTCCCCCGCGGCGGCGAGGTTGCCGGCGTCGACGTCGCACAGCGCCACCACCTCCACGCGCGGGTGCGAGGCGAGCGAGGCGAGGTCGGCGCCCCCCATGCCGCCCACGCCGATCCCCGCCAGACGCAGCCGGTCGTTGGCGGCGGCGCGGACGATTCCGGTCGAGCCCGCCAGCGGCAGGGCGATGCCGGTGAGCGTGGCGTGGCGGAGGAGGGAGCGGCGCGAGATGGGCATGGGGGATGTCCTCGGGGGGGCGCGGAAGGGAGGCGTCAGTCGAGTTCGGGAGGGAGATTGCCGTAGCTCCAGGGCTGGCCCTGGAACGGGGGGGCGGGAGCCGCACGCGGCACGGGGCCCGGCGACAGCTCGGCCGCCAGGACTTTGAGGCCGTCGCAGATCGTGCGCCCGGCGGTGGGGACGAGATTGGAGTAGCTCGTGAGGCGCGTCTCGTAGCCGCCGCCGCGCGGGCCGAGGGCGTCCTCGGTGGGCACGTAGCCCACGCAGTCGTTGGCCAGCGACACCGGGAAGGTCACCGGGAAGGGCCCGGCGGCCTTGAGCTCGAGGCCGTAGTCGACGAAGTACTCGGCCGGGCAGGCGAGGAACACCGCCGGCCCCACCTGGATGGCCTGCAGCTCCACCGGCGCCACCGGCTCGCGCTCGAGCCGCGCCGCCAGGAGCACCGTCTCCTTGGCGAAGGTCCATTCGGTGGGATCGACCTTGGCGCCGTCCGGCAGCTCCACGATCTCCCGGGCACGGGCCACGCGATCCGCCCGGGGCACGCGCCGCGGGATCGCGACCGTCCGCCCGCGCGCACCCAGGGGGAGCAGGTCGCCGGCCGTGGGCTCGAGGCGCAACAGCGCCGTCACCGCCGCCGCCCCCACCGCGGCGCCGAGGCGCCGCGAGGCCGCCTCGCCGAATTGCGGATAGGCGAAGGGGCTGCGGTTGTCGACCTGCGTCACGTCGCCGGCCATCCCGGCGGTGAAGACCACCACGCAGCCGTCGCCCAGAGCGCCGCGCAGGGTGCGCTCGACGTGGTGGACGTAGTCGGCGGAGATTCCGGGCGGGCCGGTGGTGGCGTGGCAGGCGAAGTTGACCACCACCCCGAGGCATTCGCCGGCGTCGTTCCACGCGCCGAGCACGCCGACCTGCGGATCGACCCCGCCGGCAGGGCCGATGATCGAGGGATTGCCCACCCCCGGGTGGGTCATCGTGAATCCCTCGCGCATCCGGAAGCGGCGGTTGAAGGCCACCCCCTCGGCGACACCGTAGCCCGCCGCCGCCCGCGCCTTGCCACGGCGCTGGTGAGCCTCGGCGACCGCGTCGACGATCCCCGCCACCACCTTCGCGAGGTACTCCGGCGAGGCGATCACCGTCTTCTCGTAGGCCAGCCGGCGCACGAGGGAATCATCGGCGTCGTATTCGCCCGGGAGGATCATCCCCGTCGGGCCGGCGGCGTGCGAATGCGAGGCGGCCACGAGGACGCGCTCGCCGGGGATGCCGGTCCGTTCCGTGATCCTCCGCCGGGCTTCGGCCACGGTGGGGCCGCGGATGAGAAGGGCGTCGAGGCCGACGATCGCCACCGGCGCCGTGCCGTCGTCGAAGACCGCCGCCCTCGCCTTGCAGGCGTCGTGGAATGCGGTGTGCCGAGCCTTGCCGTAGCCCCCAGGGGCCTCGTCCCCCACCGCGGGGCTCACGTCGCGCTCGGCGAACCCGGCCAGGAACACCGGCCCCTCCGCCGCCTGTGCACGGCTCTCGGAGGCCAGGCCCACGGCGAGCAGGACGACCGCGACGCGGACGGCACGACGGCGACGCGATTCCATGGCGGCTCCTCCCAACGCTTCCCCCACCCGGCCCACAGGATACGCGGCCCGGCCCGTGGCCTGCCACCGGGCGTCAGCCGTCGGCGACCACGATCCACTCCGGGGGGATCAGGCCCGCCGGAGCCGGTCGCTCGCGGAACCAGCGTGCCGGTGCCGTGACCACCCGCCCGGGATGGCGGCCGAGCCAGGCGCCCCACCAACTGAAGGAGCTGTTGGCGATGATCGCATGGCGGCATGCCGCCATCAGCCGGAGGTCGTCGGCCGCCGCGGTGCACGCGTGACGCACCGTCGTGGTCGGCCCCGGAAGGCGCAGGTGCGCCTCGGCCCAGTCGGGGTCGTCGGAAAAGAGAAAAAACGTGGCCTGTCCCACGCGCTCGCGGAGCACCTCGCCGGCCGCGGCGTAGTAGGCCGGCGCGAGGGTGTTGTGGACCGCCCGCACCGCCGGCGAGGAGACGTAGTCGCCGCGCCGCACGTGCACGGCCACGCTCTCCACCGCGCCGATCCGCCCGGCCCATGCGGCCACGTCGGCGCTGTGGGGAGCGCGGAAGGTGAAGTCGCGGCGCAGCGTCTCCTCGGCCCCGGCGAACCACGCCGGTGCCTGCCAGTAGCCCTCCAGCACCACGTCCCCGACCGGCGGGATCGCGGCGGCCCCCTCGCGCACGATCCGCCAGCCCCGCCCCCCGACGGCGCGGGCGAGGCCGCGGAGGGCCGCGGGAACCCGGGCTCCCGTGGCGGCCCGGATGAGGAAGCGCTCCCGGGGCGTCAGGAAGCGGGGTTCGAGCGCGAAGGCGTCGAGGCCGTAGCGGCGGCCGTCGCCCCGGGCGGCGATCCCCCGCGGATCGAGCCACAACGCGCGCCCGCCGGCCAGCGCCGCCGCTCGACCGGCGGCGTACTGGAACATCTGGTTGCCCAGGCCCCCGTCCAATCGGACGACGACCGCGCCGCGGGGAGTCTCCATGACGCTAGGCTACCAACCCGGGCGCGTCGGTCGCCCGCGTCCCGCCGGCCGCCCGGCCTTCCCCGCCCCCCGACGGTCGCCGTGCCCCTCCTCGATCGCGTCACCAACGCCTTCCCGCTGTGGGTGCTCGTCGCCTGCGCCGCCGCCCTGGTCGAGCCCGCGCTGTTCACGTGGTTCCGCGGCGACGCGATCGTGGCCGGGCTGGCGCTGGTCATGCTCGGCATGGGCGTCACGCTCTCGCTCGACGACTTCCGGCGCGTGGCCACGCGCCCCGGTGCGGTCGCGGCCGGGTTCCTCGGGCAGTTCGTCATCATGCCGGCCGCCGGCTGGGGCGTCGCCACGGCGCTGGGCCTCGACACGCCGCTGGCGGTGGGGCTGATCCTCGTCGCATGCTGCCCGGGGGGCACGGCCTCCAACGTCGTCACCTACATCGCCAGGGCCGACGTGGCCCTCTCGGTGGTGATGACGACCTGCACGACGCTCGCCGCCGTCATCCTCACGCCGCTGCTCACGAAACTCCTCGCCGGCAGGCTCGTGGCGGTGGACGCGCGCGGGCTGTTTCTCTCCACGCTCCAGGTGGTGGTGCTGCCGGTGGCGGCGGGGGTGGCCGTGAATCGCTGGCTGCCCGGCGTGGTGCGCCGGGTGCTTCCGGTGGCGCCGCTGGTGAGCGTCGTCACCATCGCGCTGGTGTGCGCGAGCGTCATCGGCCAGAACGCCGTCGCGGTGCGCACCGCCGGGGTGCGGCTTCTCGGCGCGGTCGTGCTCCTGCACGCCATCGGCTTCTGCGTGGGCTGGCTGTGGGCCAGGGCCTTCGGCTTCGACCACGTCGTGGCGCGCACGATCTCGATCGAGGTGGGGATGCAGAACTCGGGCCTGGGGGTGGTGCTCGCCCAGAAGCACTTTCCCGCCGATCCGCTCACGGCGGTGCCCTGCGCGATCTCGAGCGTCGTCCACTCCTGCATCGGCAGCGCACTGGCCGGGTGGTGGCGCCGCCGCGCCCCGCCCCCGGGAGAACCCGCCCCCCCGGTG
>CAISKG010000317.1 GCA_903885855.1 uncultured Planctomycetaceae bacterium | reverse complement strand
GTCCGGAAGTGATCGCCGGCGCGGCCCGCGTGCGCGGGGCACGCGGTCCGCTCCGGTGTCGTCCAACCCTTCGCGATGCCGGGCGCGGGGTCAAGGTTCGGCTCGGCCGCGGCCCGCTCCCCGTGTCCCTGCCCCCGGCTGACGGCCCGCGGAAATCGTCTTCCATGACCTCTTTCCACGCTGGCCACCCCCGAAAAAGCCGAGGGTTTTCGGGGGATGTCGGCCGCGGCATCCGGCGGCGGATCACGTCGTCCACGGCCTGCTAAGGTGGACACTGCTGCGTCGGCATCACGCCGGGAGAGGAGCGGCACCATGGACGATCGACCACGCCGGCGGCGGAAGAAGCGGCGGCGGATCGCGCGCGCCGACGCCGAGGCCGCCTACGTCTGCGATTCCTGCGGCGAGGAGATCGTGGTGCCGATCGACGTCTCGGGGGGCGCCCGCCAGGATTACGTCGAGGATTGCCCCGTCTGCTGCCATCCCATGCGACTGCGCGTGGAGATCGATCCCGACGGCGAGGCCCGGGTCGACGGCGAGCACGAGTAGCCGCGGGCGACCACGCTGCCGGGGCTCCGCGGCACCCGCCCCTGGGGCTGCCCCCCTCCCCGCCTGCGCGCGCGCCGTCGCCGGAGATGGCGCCGCGCCGACCGGCTCGCATCCCGCCCCCGCCCCACGCGCCGCCGCGAGAAAAAAATGCCGCCAATTGACACTGTCATATAACACTGCAATACTGTCTGCCATGACGCCCCCCGCCCCATCCGCCCTCGTGTCGCTCCCCGAGCTCGTGGCCTCGGTGCCGGCGCTCCTCGCCGACGGCTACGAGGGGGTCCGTAACGGCCGGGTCCGCGATCTTCCCGACGTGCGCACGATCCGCTGGTATCAGTCGATCGGGCTCGTCGACCGGCCGGCGACCTTCCGGGGCCGCTCGGCGCTCTACGGCCGCCGCCACCTCCTCCAGATCGCCGCCATCAAGAAGCTGCAGGCGGCCGGGCTGTCGCTCGAGGAGATCCAGGCCGGGCTGCCCGGCCGCACCGACGCCGAGCTCGCCCGCACCCTCGGCACCCGCCTCGACGAGGTCGACGCCCTGCTCGCCGGCACCGCCGCGAAGCGGGCCGAGGCCGTCGCCGCCCGCACCCTCTCGGCCTTCGCATCCCGCGCCGACGCGGCCTCCGCGCCGCCGCGCCGCCGCGGCGCTTTCTGGAAGGTCCGCCCGGCCGCCGCCGCCGAGCCGCTCGCGCTCGCCCCTTCCCCGGCAGCGTTGCCGCTCGTCGCCGCGCCGCGGTCGCAGGCCGTCGGAGGCAGCGTCGTCGTCCTCTGGAACGGCCGGGAGCTCGCCCCCGACGAGGTGGCGATGCTCGAAGCGCTCGCCGCGCCGCTGGTCGCCTATCTCTCGTCGCCCCCCTCCCCGCCGGCCGAGCGGGCAGGGGCGGCTCCGTCACGTCGGCCGAAGCCCTCGAAGGAGTCGCGCCGATGATCCGCACCATGCACGCCCGTGAGACGCACAAGGCCGGCGGCGCCGACGACGGCTTCGGGGCGCTCGAGACCTCGCGCGGCTGCCTGCCGCTGGAGGCCCTCGACGTCGACGCCCGCATCGGGGGCCTCGCCGCCTCGACGAGCGTCGCCCAGACCTTCCGCAACGTCTTCGCCGAGCCGCTCGAGGCGACGTACGTCTTCCCGCTTCCCCCCCGCGCGGCGGTGATCGGCTTCCGGATGGCCGTCGACGGCGCGGTGATCGAGGGGCGGATCGACGAACGAGGCCGGGGCGCGCGAGGACTACGAGGCCGCGCTCGAGGAGGGGCGCACCGCGGCGATCGCCGAGGAGGACCGGCCCGACGTCTTCACCCTCCGCGTCGGCAACATTCCCCCGCGGGCGCTGGCCAGGGTGGAGTTCACGCTCGTCGTGCCCATGGCGGTCGATTCCCTCGAGGCCACCTACCGCTTCCCGCTGGTGGTGGCTCCGCGCTACTGCCCCGGCGTGCCGCTCGACGGCGAGCCGGTCGGCGACGGCGTCGCGGCCGACACCGACCGCGTGCCCGACGCCTCGCGGATCTCGCCGCCGGTCCTCCTGCCCGGCTTTCCTTCGCCGGTTCGGCTGGGGATCCGCGTGACGCTCGATCGCGAGGCGGCCGCGTCGGCCGGGCTGGCCGCCTCGCTGCCGCTGCACTGCGACGCCGGCGACGGGATCCTGTACCTCGCGGTCAAGCCCGGGCAGCGGCTCGACCGCGACTTCGTCCTCCGCTGGCCGCTGCCGGCGGCCGCCGCGCCACGGGCAAGCTGCGACGTCGAGCGCGACGACGTGCGCCCCGTGGGGCTGGGGCGGCCGGCCGGAAGCGCCGAAGCCCCGGGCGACGGCAGCTTCGCCTGCGTCGTGCTGCCACCGGCGGGCGACGCGGCGGCGCGACCGCCGCGCGACGTGGTCTTCGTCGTCGACCGCTCCGGGAGCATGGCAGGCTGGAAGATCGTCGCCGCGAAGCGCGCCGTCACCCGCTCGCTCGAGACCCTCGCCCCCGCCGACCGGGTGGCCGTGATCGCCTTCGACGATAGTCTCGAGCACCCCGGCGACACCTGCCGGCTCGAGCGGGCCGACGACCGGCGGCGCTTCGCGATCGGCCGCTGGCTCGACGGGATCGAGGCCCGCGGCGGCACCGAGATGGAGGGGGCGCTGGCCCGTGGGCTGGCCCTGCTGTCGCGCCGCCGGCGCCGGGCGCATCCCGCCCGCGGCGAGGAGCAGGCCCCACGCGATCCGATCCTCGTCCTCCTCACCGACGGCCAGATCGGCGACGAGGAGGCGGTCCTCCGCCGCCTCGGCAGGTCGCTCGGCCGCACCGCGCTCCACGTGATCGGCATCGACACCGCGATCAACGAGGGCCTCGTCACCCGCCTGGTCGACGCCAGCGGCGGCAGCGCCGAGGGCGTGGAGAGCGCGGAGCGCCTCGAGGCGGTCATGGACCGCATCCAGGAGCGCCTCGTGGCTCCGCTCGTCACCGACGTGACGGTCGAGGGAGAGGGCATCGAAATCCTCGCCGACACCCTGCCGGGGTCGCGGCCGAGCCTCTATCCCGGCGTGCCGCTCGTGCTCCGCGGCCGCTGCCGGGGCGTCGGCGGCCGCGTGACGCTCCGCGGCCGGCACCGCGACGGCAGCCCGTGGACGACCGAGGCCGAGGTGCAGCCCGCGACGGCGGCCGGCCTGGGCACGCTCTGGGCCCGAGCGCGGCTCCGCCACCTCGAGGACACGCTCTTGATCGCCTGCGAAGAAGTGGACCACGAGGCGCTCGAGCGGCGCATCGTCGAGCTCTCGACCGCGTTCGGCGTCCTCTGCCGTTTCACGGCGCTGGTGGCGATCGACCCCCGGCTCCCGGAGTCGGCACCCGAGCCGGCGTCGCTGCGGCGCGTGGTCCAGCCGGTGTCGGCGCCGGCCGGGTGGCAGTACCACCGGCACATGCTCCTTTCGCCGGCGGCGAGTGCCATGTCGGCTTCCGTGCAGACCCGTGTCCTTGCCGACATGTCCGTCGACCAATTCTCCAGCGACTCGTTCATGTGGCCGTCCGGCGACG
>CAISKG010000316.1 GCA_903885855.1 uncultured Planctomycetaceae bacterium | reverse complement strand
GGCTGTGGACAAAGTGATCCGCCGCCGGATGCGGCGGCAGGCACCCGTGAAAAACCTCGGCTTTTTCAGGGTGCCCACACGTGGAAAAAGGTCATGGATGACTTTTTCCACGGACAGTTAGCCCCCCGGAGTCCCGCCGGTTGCCTTCATGGCGGGTGTATCGGGTCGCCGGTCGGGTGCCGGCGAATGATGTCTCACGTACGGAGGCTTCCATGAATCCCTGGCTGCTCGCCGCGACCGACGTCGCAGGCGTGTCGATCGATTTTCTCCAGGCCCAGTCCACGGGCACGCTGTTCCAGACGCTGACGCTCTACCTGTTCTTCGCCGGCACCGTCGCCATGGGCGCGGGGGCCCTGTATTTCTTCCTCCTGCGCGATCAGGTCGCGCCGGAGTACCGCAGCACGATGGTGGTGGCGGGCCTGGTGTGCGCCATCGCCTGCTTCCATTACTGGAAGATGACCGGCGTCTACCAGTCGGGGCAGGGATTCCCGACGGCGTTGCGGTACGTCGATTGGCTGTTCACGACGCCGCTTTTGCTGCTCAAGTTTCCGCTGCTGCTGCGGCTGGGCGAGCGGGGAACGAAGTTCTTCTGGCAGCTGGTCGTCCTCGACGTGGCGATGATCGTCACGGCCTTCATCGCGGAGACGGCGGTCGTCGATTCCCAGCGTTGGTGGACCTTCTTTCTCGTGTCGTGTGCGTTCGAACTGATGATCGTGGGGATCCTCTTCTTCTCGCTGGGGAAGGCGATCGACGAGGCACCGGCGCCCCTGGCCAAGGCACTCACCACGATGCGGCTGTTCGTGCTCATCGGCTGGGCGATCTATCCGATCGGGTTTCTCATGGCCCGTGCGGGTGCCGGCGAGTATCGGGAGGTGATCTACAACATCGCCGACGTGATCAACAAGGTGGGCTTCGGGCTCGTGGCCTACCACGGGATCGAGGCGATGAGCCACCGTGGTCGGTCTGCCGCGGCTTGAGGAGTCGGGCCGACGGATCTGGCCCGTCCGCCGTCGCCGGACGGCGGGCGGGCCCCCCCTCGGTGCGGAGGATCGGGCGCATGACCATCGCCGTGGCCGATGTCGGGACGAGATTCCGCGAGCGTGTCTTCCGTGAAGCACCGCTGACGGCGTTGGCGGTGCTGTCCATCGCCGCGGCGGTCGGCGGAGCGGAATGGACGACGGCCGCCGCTCCCCTCCCCTGGATCGTGTCGATCGGGTTCGTCGGCCTGCCCCACGGCGCGGCGGACCTCGCCGCCAGCCGCACGGTCTGCCGCGGGGGCACGCTGGTCGGCGTGTGTGCGCTCTACCTGGCGGCGATGGCGGCGGTGGCGGCGGCGTTCGTGCTCGCGCCGGCCGCGTCGATCGCCGCCTTCGTGATCGTGAGCTGCTGGCATTTCGGTACGGCCCATCTCGATGCCGACGCCGACGCCGACGGCGTGGCGCGCGCGGTGCGGCCGGTCGCCGCGGTGGCCCGGGGCTGCGTGGTGCTGGCGATGCCGCTGGCACTGTGGCCGGAGGCGACCGCGGCGACCGCGATCGACCTGGCCGCGTTGGCCGTGGGGCCGGATGAGGCCGCCCGCAGCCTCCCAGTGGCGGCGGTCCGGGCCGGGGGCGTGATCCTCGCGGCGCTCACGCTGATCGCGCTCGCGGCCGAAGCGATTCTGTCGGCGCGGGCCGCGGGGGGCTCCGGCGGTGGCCGGCGCACCCTGACGGAGGTGGCGGCCATCGGGGCGCTCGGCGCGGCCGCCGACCCGCTCTTCGCGGTGGGCTCGTATTTCCTCCTCTGGCATGGCTGGCGGCAGATGGCGCCGCTGGCCGAAACGCTCGGTGGCCCGGCGCCGGAATCATGGGCCGGCCTGGTGGGGGCACTGCGGCGGGTCCACACCGCCGCCCTTCCGCTGCTGGTTCCCGCCTGGGCCGTCATCGTCACGCTGTGGTGGCTCTCGTCCCCGGGGCTGTCGGGACGGGGCTTGGCGATCGTGTCGATCGGGGCCTACCTCGTCGTCACGCCGGCCCACGAATGGCTCGGCGAGGCGCTCGGCGGGGGGCGTTTCGGCGTCCGGCCATGGCCCGCCCCGCCCAGAGCGGCGCGGTGCTGACCGCCGCCCCCCACCGCACGGCGGCGGGGCCGGGGGTCCGTCAGTCGGGGAGGTGGAAGAAGCCGATCGCCAGGATGGCGTACACGGCGATGAGGAGCAGCCCCTCGAACCAGTTCGCCTTGCCGTCCTGGATCAGTTCGCGCGTGATCACGGTGGCCAGGACGATCGCCACCACCTCGAAGGAGGTGAAGGCCAGGTCCATCGGCTGCCCCAGCCCGCGGGCGACGAATACCAGCAGCGGCGCCACCAGCAGCACCAGCTGGATCGTCGAGCCCACCGTGGCCGACAGCAGCAGCGACGAGCGCCCCTGGCGCGCGAAATGGGCGCCGGAGAGGATCTCCCCCAGGCTCCCCACGCCGCCGAGGAGCACCAGGCCGCTGAAGGTGTGCGACAACCCCAGCGCCTCGGCCGTCGGCTCGAGCGACTTCGAGAGCACCTCGCTCACCCCGCCGAGCGTGGCCGCCAGGGCCGCCAGGGCCAGGGCGCTGTGCCAGGCCGGCTCCTGGGGATGCTCGTCGGCGAAGTCCTCCTCGGCCACCAGCCCCGTGGTCGGGCCCTGGCGGGTGAGCGTCACCATGACGTTGACCACGTACACCGCCACGAGCACCACCGCCATCTCGATCGACAGGTCGCGCGAGCCCTCGGGGGTGCCCAGATCGAAGACCGCCGGGACGATGAAGCAGGAGGCGCAGATCATCAGCATCGACGAGCTGACGCGCAGGCGCGTCGAATCGAAGCGCTGCTCGCCGTGGCGGAGCCCCCCCGCCACCAGCGCCACCCCGAGGCCGAGGAGCAGGTTGGCGAGGATCGCGCCGGTGAGTGACGCCTTGACCACCGACGTCAGGCCGTTGGCCAGCGCGACCGATCCGATGATCAGCTCGGGGAGATTGTTGAGGGAGGCGTTGAACAGGCCGCCGACGGTGGGGCCGAGCTTGGCCGAGAGCCGCTCGGTCGCCCGTCCCATGAATCCCACCAGCGCGAAGATGGCCACCAGCGCGAGCCCGAACACCGCCACCGGCGAACCGCCGCGCCAGTGCAGCCAGGCCATCGCGGGCACGGCCGCCAGGAGCCAGAACTGCCTCATGGGTGGCTCGCCGTGCGGTGGACGGAGGGGTCGTGTCCGCCGGCGGCCAGCGCGTCGCGCAGAATCTGCATGGTGTGGCGCGCCGGGATCGCGGATCCCTCCCGCCCGAGGTGGAAGCGCAGCTGCGTGAGGCAGCCGATGTTGCCGCTGGCGACCACGTCGGGGGCGGCGGCGACGATCGCCCGCGCCTTCTGCCTCCCCAGCGACGCGGCGATCTCAGGCTGGTCGAGGTTGTAGGTGCCGGCGCTGCCGCAGCAGAGGTGCGCGTCGGCGAGCTCCACGAGCTCCACGCCGGGGATGGCCCGCAGCAGATCCCGCGGCGCCGCGCGCACCCCCTGGGCGTTGGCGAGGTGGCAGGCGTCCTGGTAGGCGATCCGGGCGGCCAGGGGCCGACAGGGGGCCACCGTCCCCAGCCGGGCCAGGAACGCCGCGGCGTCGACGGCGCGCCCGGCGAACGCCTCCGCACGGCCCTCGTCGGGGGTGCCGCGGAGCACGAGGGGGTATTCGTGGAGCGCCGAGCCGCAGCCGGCGGCGTTGGTGACGACGGCGTCGACGTCGGCGGGGAAGGCGTCGAGGGTGCGGCGCGCCTGGCGGCGTGCGGCGCCGAGATCGCCCGTGTGCCAGGCCAGCGCCCCGCAGCACCCCTGCCCCGGCGGCACCAGCACCTCGACGCCGTTGCGCGCGAGGACCTCGATGGTGGCGCTGTTGATGTCGGGGTCGAGCACCTGCTGCACGCAGCCCACCAGCAGCGCCACGCGCGCCCGGCGCGGTCCGGTGGCGGGGGTGACGGCGGGCCAGCGCCGCGGCTCGGGGAGGCGGTCGGGGAGGAGGTCGAGCATCGGCCGGAAGGCCGCCGGGGCCAGCCGGCG
>CAISKG010000315.1 GCA_903885855.1 uncultured Planctomycetaceae bacterium | reverse complement strand
GGCTCGGGCTCGGCACGCTCCTGCCGGCGACGCTCGCCGCCGAGGGGGCGGCGCTGGCGGCGGAGTGGACGGCCTGCCAGGCCGGCATGGCTCCGGAGGAGGGCCGGCTGGCCGGCGAGCGGGCGGGGCTGGCCACCAGCGCCCTGGTCTGCGGCGCCGCGGCGGTCACCGCCGGCCCGGCGGCGGCCGTCGGTGGGGCGATCGTCGGGGCGGCGCTGTGGCTGGCCGGGTCGGCGGTGGCCGCCGTGACGGCGCGCGGCCGCCCCGAACGCGGCTGACACACCCACGGACGATCACCCCGTCCGGTCGGAGGGCGTCGGCGCGGTGTCGCCTCGGGCGGGATAGCGGCGGTAATCGGCGAGGCTGCCCGCGTCGCGCGAGACCCGCAGGGCGTTGAGCACGGCCACGACGTCGATCGCCTCCTGCACGAGCGCTCCGGCGGCCGGCGGCAGGAGGCCGGCCGCGGCGAAGCCCATCCCCACGAGGCTCGCCGCCATGCCCCCCAGCGCGCTTTGCAGCGCGATCGTGCGCAGGCGACGGCCGATGTGGAAGAGCTCGTCGACCCGCTCCAGCGCCGAATCCATCACCACCGCCCCGGCCGCCTCGCCGGTGACGTCGCTGGCCGATCCCATGGCGATCCCCACCGTCGCCGCCGCCAGGGCCGGCGCGTCGTTGATCCCGTCCCCCACGAAGAGCGTCGGGGAGGCGCGCGTGGCCTCCTCGACGATCGCCAGCTTCCCCTCCGGCGACACGCCGGCGTGCACCTCCGTGATCCCCACCTGCTCGGCCAGCCAGCGCACCTCGCTCTCGCGGTCGCCCGACACGAGCATGACGCGCTCCAGGCCGTGGGCGGGCCCGAGGTGCCCGACGAAGGTCGCGCCGTCGCGCCGGGGGGCGTCGCGGAAGCGCAGCAGCCCGGCGGCGCGTCCGCCCACGACCACCGCGCACTCGAGGCCCCCCGCCGAGGGCGCCAGCGCCGCGGTGGGATCGGTCGCCAGGGCCTTCGAGCGGCTCGTGAGCGCCGCCTCGCAGAGCCCCTCGGGGGCCATCACCCGGCCCACGAGCCCCTGCCCGGGCCGCTCCTCCACCCCCTCCACCGGCAGCGCCGCGAGCCCCTGCCGTCGCGCCTCCTCGAGCACCGCCGCCGCCAGCGGGTGGCGCGAGTAGGCCTCCAGAGCGGCGGCGATCTGCAGCACCCCGGCGGCGTCCCGCCCCGGCACCGCGATCACCTCCTCGAGGCTCGGGCTGCCGTAGGTCAGCGTGCCGGTCTTGTCGAAGATCGCCGTCCGACAGGAGTCGAGCCGCTCGAGGATCGCCGGATCGCGGATCACGATCCCGCGCCGTGCCGCCAGCGACACGGCGCCGATGATCGCCACCGGGATGGCGATGAGGAGGGGGCAGGGGGTGGCCACGACGAGCACCGCGAGGAAGCGGACGGGATCGCCCGAGAGCCAGCCCGCGGCCACGGCCACGGCCAGCGCCACGGGCGTGTAGAAGGCCCCGAGGGTGTCGGCGAGGCGGCGCATGCGCGGGCGCCGCGCCTCGCTCTCCCCGAGCACGGCGACGATCTTGGCGTAGCGGCTGTCGACGGCCACGCGCTCGGCCCGCACCTCGAGCGCCGCGTCGCCGTTGATGGCTCCCGAGATCACCGCCACGCCGGGCGCCTTCTGCATCCGCCAGGGCTCGCCGGTGAGGTAGCTCTCGTCCATCGCCCCGTGGCCGGCGACGACCACGCCGTCCACCGGGCAGATCTCGTGGGGCAGCACCACGACCACGTCCCCCACCGCCACGTCGCCGAGGGCGACATCCTCCAGCCCCGCGGCGCCGCGCCGGTGGGCCACCGAGGGCATGCGGCGGGCGAGGGCTGCCAGCACGCTGCCGGCGCGCTCGACAGCCCGTTCCTCGAGCGCTTCCCCACCGGAAAGCATGAGCACCACGAGCACACCCGCGAGCCATTCCCCCAGGGCCACGCTCGTGAGGATCGCCAGGCCCGCCAGGAGATCGGAGCCGAAGGTGCCGGAGGCCACCTTGCGAACGAGCCCCGCCACGAGGATCGCGCCCCCCACGAGCACGGCCGCCACCAGCGGCATCTCGGCCAGCCCCGGCGGCCGCGGCAGCCAGTCGGCCCCGCGCGCGCCCCCGAGGCCCGGCAGCGCCATGCCTCCGAGCCCGGCCCAGCGCACGAGACCGTGCAGGATGATCGCCAGGATCGCGCCGGCGGCGATCCATTCGTTGGCGGTGAGCCGGCGCAAGACCCCCGGGCCAGGGGCCGCGGGGCGCGTCGTCGCCGGGCCGCCATCCTCGCGCCGGGCCCCGTGGGGATCGCGCATGTCAGGAATGCATCCGGGGATGGGAGTGCGGCTGGGCGAGGATGGCGGCCTCGGCGGCGGCCAGCTCCGCGAGCCTGGCGGCGACCGCGGCCTGAGGGGCGAATTCCCCGGCCAGGCGGATGTAGGTCGAGTGGTGACGTGCCTCCGACTCGAACAGCCCCCCCCAGAAGGCCGCGAGGCGCTCGTCCGGCGCCCGGTCGCGCAGCAGCGCGAAGCGCTCGCAGCTGCGCGCCTCGATGATCCCGGCCACGATCAGCCGGTCGACCGCCCGCCCCGGCTCCTCCTTGCGCACCAGCTCCTGCAGCCGCGCGCCGTAGGGGGCGGGGGCGAGCCGGCGGAAGGGGATGCCGCGCTCGGCGAGGAGGTCGAGCACGAGTCGGAAGTGGTCGAGCTCTTCCGTGACGATCTCCCCCATGGCCCGCGCCAGGGGCACGCAGTCGACGTAGGCGAAGAGGAGGTTCATCGCCACGCCGGCCGCCTTCTTCTCGCAGTGGGCATGGTCGACGAGCAGTTCGTCGAGGTGCCCGACGACGCTCTCCACCCACGTCGCGGGGGTCGGCTCGTGGAGCGACAGCATCTCTTCCCCTCCCCTCGCCTTGCCCATGGGCCGATGGCGGTGTCATCATAGTCGGCAGCAGCCGCCCGCCCGACCGACCATCCTGCTCCTCCGCGGTGCCACATGATCGCCTTCGACCGTCCGGGCCCCGCCCCGGACCGGGATCGCAACGTCCTCGGCGGCGATCTGGAGGCCTGCTCCACCGCTCCCCTCACCGGCTTCCTGCGCGACGGGTGCTGCCGGGCGGTGGCCTCCGACGCCGGCGACCACACCGTCTGCGCCGTGATGACGCGCGAGTTTCTCGAGTTCACCGTGGCCGCCGGCAACGATCTCGTGACCCCGCGCCCGGAATGGGGTTTTCCGGGCCTCGTTCCCGGCGACCGCTGGTGCTTGTGCGCGCTGCGCTGGCTCGAGGCAGCCGAGGCGGGAAGAGCCCCCCCCGTCGTGCTCGAGGCGACCCATGCCCGAGCCCTGCGAGTGATTCCGCTCGACACGCTCTCGCGCCATGCGGCGCCCCGGCAGGCCTGATCGCCCGAGCGGCGCCCGAGGGCTGCGCCGCCGGCAGGGCCAGCGATCGGCACACCGGCCGCCGCGCGACGCTTTACGGCCGGCCGCGGTAATCACGCCGGCCGCACTCTGAGCCCGCCACCCCGTGGCTCCCAGAACGCGGCGCAGAAAAAAACCTGCGGCGGCCCGAAGGCCGCCGCAGGCTCGAAACATCTGATTGTCAGGTCAGATACCCAGAAGGGCGAACAGCATCAAACCTGGATCAATTCTTGGCGAGGACCTTGGCAAGGCGACGCTTCTTCCACGCCGACCAGCCAGCCATGCCGATGCCGATGCCGGCGAAGGCGATCGTCGAGGGCTCCGGCACCACCACGAGGTAGCCCGAGTTCTCGTCGAAAATCATGTACTGGCCGTTGGTGGCCACGCCGGTCTGCCACACGCCGCCGCCCTGGTCGGCGAACGAGAGGCCGTCGTAGGGGCCGCCCGCGACGTTCGCCAGGTTGACGTTGGTGAACGAACCGATCTTCGCCGCCGGGTCGAACGAGAACAGCGGGAACTGCGCGTTGTTCGGCAGAGCCGAAGCGAGCAAACCGAGATCCACGTTGAGATCACCAGCGAAGGTCACGCCCGAGGGAGCGCCGAGGGCATCCTCGCTGATGACCTTGTCGAAGCTCGTCGAATCACCGATGTAGAGCGTCGTCGTGGGAGTGGCACCACTGCCGTCGTTCTGCATCACGAAGCCGTCGGTGAGGGTCGTGAAGAAGCTCGAGCCGTCGCCCTTGCCCTTCAGCACACCACCGGTGTTGGTGAGGGTCGTCGCGGTGTTGATGTAGGCGCCGCCGAGATTCAGCGTGCCACCCAAACCAACCTCCACGCCCGTGTTGTTGGCCATCGAGCCGTTCCAGTTCACATCCCCTCTCACCAGCAGCGTGCCACCGTTGATGTTGCTGCTGGAGGTGAGGTTGTTGATCGTGGTGACGCCCGACCCGGCGATCGTCAGGATGTTGCCTGAGTTGATCGACAGGTTGTTGATGTTGGTCGTGCCGTTGTTGGTCAGCGTGGCGCCGCCAAAGAACAACGTGCCCGCCGCGAAGTTGTAGCTGCCGCCCTGGACCGTCGAGTTCCCGAGTCGAACGGTCGACCCGGTGATGTTGATGATGCCAGGAGCGTTACCGGCACTGCTGAAAGTGACCTGGGTGCCAGCGGTGGAGGGAGACCCCGTGGGACTCCAGTTGGCCGCATTGCTCCAGCTCAGATTCGTCGCACCAGCGCCACGCGTCCAGGTCTTCGTCTGGGCGGAGGCAGTGGTGCAACTGAACGCGATCGCCAGAGCCGCGAGGCCCATGGCAAATGCGCTCGTAAAAGAAATCATCTTCTTCATTGAACGCCCTTTTCTGGGTGAAAAACCGAGTCCTTGGAACAGATTGCCCTGACAAAACCGCAGAAATCTGCCCTGACGTGGAGCAGACTATGCCACTTCTCCAACCCTGTCAATCACCTCAAAAGCGCTTTTTATGAGCCTGACGGGATACACAGAAATGGCCCATTCGAGGGGGTGTGGTCGAGGGAGGTTCCGGACCTCGCACCCGCCGCCGCCCCTGAGGTGGCTGAAACGGAACGCCTTTCCTCCGCCATTTGCTGCGTCGGCACCGGGCCACCCCCCCTCCTGAGCGGCCTGCCAAATCGAGCAGAGGCCCACCGATGGACGGGAGGCCTGGCGCGTATGGGCGGGATGGCTCAAAGGGGTCGATTGGGGGGGCTGGGGGGAGGGGGGCGAGCGGCGGCTCCGGCGATCACTTCTGCCGCTTGAATTCCAGCGGCTTGGCCTCTTTCGGTGCTCCGGCCACGATGAAGTCGAAGGCGTCGGCGCCCTTGGAGGTCACCTTCGCCATCATCGTGCCTTGCGACTCCGTCTCCAGCGCGATCGAGTCGCGGTTGGAATCGAGCCTGCCGGAAAGCTCCACGGCCGGTTTGCCCTCCGGCTCCGCCTTCCAGGTGAAGGAGGAATCCTCGGTGATCGTGAGCGTGACCACGTTCTTGCCGTCGACCGCCTTCCAGACACCGACGAGATCGGTCTCCGGCCCCGCCGGCACCTCTGGCTCCGCCGCGTCG
>CAISKG010000314.1 GCA_903885855.1 uncultured Planctomycetaceae bacterium | reverse complement strand
GATCGGCCGCGCATCGGCGGCCCGGGCGGCGGACGCATCCGCGGCGGGGTCGGGAAGCGCCGCGGCCGCGGCCGGCAGGGCGGATTCCCCCGGCATCGGTTCGGGGCCCGGGACCGGGGCGGCCGGGGGCAGACCCGGAGCGCGGCGGCAGGCGGGGCCGTCGCAGGGGGGCCGAGCCGGCGACCACGGGGGGAGCGCCCTGAACGATTCAGCCGCAGCCCGGCCGGCCAGATGGCCGCCGTCGACGAGCGACCCCAGAGCCACCTGCCGGGCGCCGACCGCGGCCTGGTGCTCGAGCCCGCCGTGGACCGCACCCGGAATCCGGTGGCCGCGGGCATGGCCCTCGAGCCAATCGCCGCAACTCGCTGCGGCGACGTTCACGGGAAGGATCGCGGCCAGCACCCAGCCGGCGATCCACGGCCAGACCCGTCCGCTGGCGGCCATCCCGGGGAGGCCGCTCCAACCGGCACGCCGGTGGGGAAGAGGGGGAACCATGGCGGGCAACGCGGATCGGGGGTCGGGCGGTCGAGCGGATGGAAGGGCCCCCGCTCGTCTCGGCAATCCCCACCGTCGAACTCTAGACCACCCCCTCCGGAGCGTCAACGCGGCCGGGGGCAGGCCCGCCGCCCCCCCGCCGCTCACGGGGCCGGCTTCGCAAGCGCCGTGAGCTTCCCCTCGGCGTCGGCCTCCCAGATGGCCTTCGCCTGGGGGTCGGCGATGATCACGCGGCCCCCCCGGAGGGCCAGGCCGACCGGGCCGCGCAGCGGGTCGCCGCTGGCCCACTTCGCGGCGCTGCCGTCGGGGGCCACCTTCCAGATGCAGCGGGCGTAATTGTCGCTCACGTAGGCGGTGCCGTCGTCGGCCACGACGACGTCGTGGGGAAACTCGAACACCCGCTCCTTCACGACCGGCTCGACGGTGCCGTCGGCGCCGATCCGCACCAGCGGCGCGTCGCCGGAGGCCGCCACGGCCCACAGCCGCCCCTGGCCGTCGACGAACAGCCCGCGCGGCGCGGCGAGCATCGCCACCTCCTTGGGCTCGCCACCGGCCGCGGGCACGCGCCACACGCGCTGCGTCTCGAGATCCGACACGAACAGATCCCCGGAGGGATCGATGGCGATGTCGACGGGGATGCCGATCGCCCCTTTGGTGAGCGGCACGGGCTCGCCGTCGCCCATCCGGAAGACGTCCCGCGTGGCGGAGTCGGCGGCGTAGACGGCGCCGTCGGCGGCGATCGCCACGGCCCGCACGGCGTTGAGCGGCGTGCGGAAGGTCTTCTTGCCCTGGAAGAGGATCGTGCCGGCGCCGTCGGCGACGCTCCACAGTCCGGGCAGCGTGCGGTCGGCCACGACGAGCCGGCCGTCGGCGCCGGCGGCCACCGAGAGCGGATACTGCATCTCCTCCGCGGCGGCGGTGAGGGCCACCGCGAGCCAGGCCGCGACCACGATCCCACCGCGCCGGCCCGAAGCCGCGCGCCCGACCGCCACCTCGCTCATCACTCGCTCCTCCGCACCGTTGGCCCCCCCGGACCGCGCCGG
Source organism: uncultured Planctomycetaceae bacterium (assembly GCA_903885855.1). Classification (GTDB taxonomy): domain Bacteria; phylum Planctomycetota; class Planctomycetia; order Pirellulales; family UBA1268; genus QWOP01. Next base: position 3,368 of record CAISKG010000314.1, on the reverse strand, counting down.
GCGCCGTCCACCGGCGCCGTGCCGGCGGCGTCCAGCGTAGCACGATCCGGCGGCCAGCGCCGGATCAGGCTCCAGTAGCGCTCGTCCTGCCGGCGGGTCTGCCACTGCCGCAGCCACGCCTCCCGCTGCGGCGTCGCCTCGGGGAGGTCGTCGTCGGCCGGCGGGTAGGACCGCATCGCCGCGAAGGGGAGGGGCTCCACCGTCTGCCCCTCGGCGGTGGCGAGGTTGGCGTCCTTGTCCCAGCCGACGCTCTCGAGGAGGAAGGATCGCTTCCAGCCCGGCGGCGGCCCCTCGGGCACCGGAAACGACAGCGCCATCTCGTCGCCGGCCCCCATCACCACGAGCCGGTCGTCGTCGGCCGCGACGAGCTCCGCCACCTCGCCGTGGGCGGTGAAGGCGCCGCGCATCGGCGGCCAGCGCGGCTCGCGCGACACCTCGTCGTAGAGGAAGCGCTCCGGGCCGCCGGAGTCGTCCTGCTCGATCCGCGACCGTCCCCGGAAGGCGAGGCTCGCGCGCTCGGGCCCCACGACCGCCGTCGCGATCGGGGCGGGCGTCTCCCCGGCGGCGAGGAAGGCCGCGTCCCAGCGGATCTCCATCGTGGTGTCGATGCGCAGCCGCGCCGCCGCTCCATCCAGGAGCCCCGAGACGTCGATGGCGATCGTCTTGGTCTTCCCGCCCGGGAAGCCGGTGAAGGGCATCACCTCGCGCCAGCCGCCGGCCCCGTCGGGCACCGAGAGCCGCGGCGGCCGCGGCAGCCCGAGCGCCGCGTCGTGCGACAGCCCGACGTTCTCGCTCACGGTGGTGGGGTAGATCCAGCCGGTGAGGAAGAGCGTCGCGGAGGCGGTGTCGGCCACGGGGCCGAAGTCGAGCTCGAGGACGTTCTCCGTGACGAGCCCCTGCCGCCGCTTGCCGCGGATCGTGGGGGCGAAGCGGCCGTCGGCGGCGGCGACGTCGGCGAGGACGTCGCCGCCGGCGCCGTCGCGGGCGGCGCGGGGCGCGATCGGCGCGCGGACGGTGTGGATGTGGAAGGGGGCGATCTCCGCCGGCCCCACCTTCTCGTTGGAGTAGATCGCCACGTCGGCGGGATGATCGACGACGTGCAGGCGGAGGCTGTCGAAGTAGGCCGCCTCCCACAGCTCCTCGGTGACGCGCAGCTCGTAACGGCCGTCGCGGGGCACCAGCGGCGCGTCGATCTTCAGCCACTCACGTGCCCGGGCCGGCATCAGCACCCCCTCCGAGCGCTGCAGCCCCAGCGGCGCGCCCCAGAGGAGGTCGGTGGCGAAGACGAAGCGCTCGCCGTCCCAGACGTAGAGGTAGGGGCAGGAGCCGAGGAGGATCTGCTCCTCGCACACCAGCGTGTCGGCCGGGGGGCCGATGACGTTCTGCGGCACGCCGTTGATCCAGGCCACGCGCACCACGTCGGCCTCCGCGCCGGCCCCGAGGCCGAAGTGGGTCGTGCGCCGGCGCACCGGCCGCGGCTGGTAGCGGTCGCCGGCCTTGAGCTCGAGGAGGCTCCCCAGGCCGTGGGCGTTGACGCGGCCGCTGGCCGACACCCCCGAGCCCTTGATCTGCTGCGCCTCGAGCGCCACGTCGATCCAGTGGTTGGCGTTGCCCCCCCGGTTCTCGAGGATCGTCACCCCCGCGTCGCCCGCCACGGCCAGATCGAGGTCGCCGTCGGCGTCGAGATCGGCCGCGTCGAGCGCCGCGGCCGGGCCGGTGGCGGGCGCGGCGGCGGGGGCGAACGTGCCGTCGGGCGCGCCGCGCAGAAGCGCGAGTCCTCCGGGGCCGACCAGCGCCGCGTCGAGGACGCCGTCGTTGTCGTAGTCGAAGGCCACCAGTCCCGTGGCGGCGGCGGCGGCGAACGGGGCACGCGGCTCGGCGGCGGTGCGCACCACGCCCGTGGCCCCGCGGCGCGAGGGGAGGTCGCGCGCCCCGCGCGGGCCGGCCAGGAGGAGATCCCAGGCGCCGTCGGCGTCGCCGTCGACGACGTCGAGCGCCGCCACGGGCCCGAGGGCATCGGCCGAGCCCCCGGCCAGCGCGGCGAAGCGGAACTGCCCGTGGAGGAGGTTCTCGAGCCACCCCGCGCCGCCGTCTCCGGCGACCATCACGTCGACGTCGACGTCGCGGTCCCAGTCGAGGGCCACGAGCGCCGTCACGCCCCCGGCGACGGCCACCTCCGCCTGCCCGGGCCAGGCCACGAAGCCGCCCTTGCCGAGATTGCGCCACAGGCGGAGCCCCGCCCCGCTGCCGGCGACGAGATCCAGATAGCCGTCGGCGTCGAGATCGGCGACGGCCGCGGCGGTGGCCGGGCCGGCGGGCGTCTCGCCGGCGAAGAAGCGCAGCGTCCGCGTGCCCGCCGCCGCGTCGAGCACGTTCTCGAGCAGCACGATGCCGCCGTCGCCATGGACGACGAAGTCGAGATCGGCGGCGGGGCATCCGGCGGCGCGCCTGGCCGCCACGAGGTCGGTCCCGGGGGGATCGGTGCCCGGCGCCACCGGCGGGCCGGGGCGGCGCGCCTCGTCGAAGTCGAGATCGAGATCGGCGGCCACGACGCCACGCATGCCCGCCGGCACCTCGGCCGCGGCCAGTTCGCGCCAGGCGCCCCCCTCGACGCGCTCGAAGACGCGCAGCGTCGTGCCGGAGAGCACGATCGCCTCGGCGTCGCCGTCGAGGTCGAAGTCCTCGAGGAGGACCGCGGCGGGGGGAGCCCCGGCCGCCGGGATGCCGGGCCCGAGCGGCGCGAACGTCACCGGCACGGCGGCCGGGGCCGCCGCCGCACCGAGCCCCGCGGCGGCGTAGAACTCCGGCCGGTAGCGTTCGATGACGAACTCCAGCGGATGGCGCTCGATGGCGCGGCGATCGGCCTCGGACTGCGGCACGAGGACGTTGGCCAGGCCGCGCAGCCGCCCCGCCACGCCGGCGGCGTCGCCCGCCGCCGCCGCGGCGATGGCCTTGTCGAGGAGGTCGCGCGCGTCGACGTTGGCGAAGGTGCGGATGGAGGGCGCGAAGGGCTCCATCGCCGGCCAGCGCGCCTCGAGCGCCGCGGCGAGGCCGTCCGGGAGCGGGGGAGGGGGGCGCTTCCCGAGGTCGAGCGCGAGCGCCCGGCACCACTCGATCACGAGCCAGAGGTTGCGTGGATCGAGGGCCAGCGCCTTCTCGAGCGCCTCGCGCGAGCCGTCGCCGTCGCCCCCCGGCGTCTCGGCGCGCCCGGCCCGGAAGCGCTCGTACCACGCGGCCGCGTCCTCGGGGAGCGCGGCCACCCGCGCCGCGCTGGCGTCGCGCCAGGCCGTGGCGTCGCGCGCCGCCTGCGCGCCGCGGGCGCGGAGCCAGAGCAGGTCGCTCGAGGCTCCTTCGCCGCGCTCGGCGTC
>CAISKG010000313.1 GCA_903885855.1 uncultured Planctomycetaceae bacterium | reverse complement strand
GCCCCCGCGCCGGGCGGCACCGGCACACCGGGGGCCTGGACGTTCGACGGCCCCGGCGGCGCCACCGCGCCCGCGCAGCCCGCCGACGGCGCGGCGGCGATGCTCGGCGTGCTCCGCGACGCCCTGCTCGGCGTCCCCCCGTCGGCCGATCCCCCTCCCGCCAGCTGGGACGACTCCGCCCGCGCCATCGAGCTCGCCGAAACCATCCCGCGCAGCCTCGCCCGCGGCCGCGCCATCGACCTCCATCAGGAGGAGTTCACCGAGCTGGGGACGTTCAAGGGGACGATGGCGTCGCTCGGCTGCGGGATCGTGCTGGCGGCGCTGGTCATCGGGGTGCTGGCGGCGCTGGTGGGGGGCATCGCGCGGGAGACGGGCTGGGAGTTCGGCGAGCGGATCGCCGGCCTCTGGCCGCTGGTGGTGCTCGGGGCGATGGCGCTGTTCCTCCTCCTCCAGTTCCTCCCCGCCCTGGTGGCCCCCGCCGCCCGGCCCCCGGCCGGCCCCGGCGGACCGGGCGATCCCGGCAAACCCTGACGGTCGCGCGGACCTCCCGGCCGCGCCGCGCCGGCCGCCCGCCCCCCCTTCCCGTCGTGGCAACTGGGAAAGGTGTGCGGACGCGGTGGGCCCGGGGTCAACCGGCCACCGCGGCCTTCCGATCACAACGGGGGCCGGAGTCGCCGCAAGGACGCGGACGACCCGACCGGGGTCGGCGCTCGGCGGAGCGGAGACGAGTCCATCATGCGGCGCGTGCGGGTTGGCCTGTCGATCGTGGCCCTGCTCCTGGCCGCCGCCCCCCCGCCATCGCCGAAGCCGGCGAGTCGCGCCGCACCGCGATCGTGCAGGCGATCGAGAACGCCCGCGACTCCGTGGTGAACATCCACGGCCAGAAGCTGATCGCCAACCCCGACGACGACGCCTCCGGGGAGATGAAGCGCGTCAACGGCATGGGCACCGGGGTGATCATCGACCCCCGCGGCTTCATCGTCACCAACTACCACGTGGTGGAGGGGGTGCGGCGCATCGAGGTGACCCTCGCCAGCGGGCGCACGACCACCGCCACGCTCCTCTCCCACGATCCGCGGACCGATCTGGCCGTCATCAAGATCCCCTCCGATACGAGCCTGCCGGTGATCCCGCTGGGAACGTCGTCGGACCTGATGATCGGCGAGACGGTGCTGGCGCTGGGCAACGCCTTCGGCTACGAGCACACCGTCACCCGCGGCATCGTGTCGGCGCTGCATCGCAGCGTCGAGGTGAGCCGTTCGCAGCGTTACGACGACCTGATCCAGACCGACGCCAGCATCAATCCGGGCAACTCCGGCGGTCCGCTGCTCAACATCGACGGCGAGATGATCGGCATCAACGTCGCCGTGCGGGCCGGCGCCCAGGGGATCGGCTTCGCCATCCCGGTCGACCGGGCGATGCAGATCGTCACGGAGCTGATCTCGTCGGAGCGCATCGATCGCACCTGGCACGGGATCGTGGGCCGCCGCCACGCCGCGCCCGGCGTGGCGGTGGAGACGGTCCACCGCGAGAGCCCCGCGGAGAGCGCCGGCGTCCGCCCCGGCGACGTCATCACGCGGATCGCCGACTACAGCGTCAACACCCCCCTCGACGTCGAGCGTGCCATGCTCGGCCGCAAGCCGGGCGAGACCGTGCAGGTGAGCGTGACGCGGGGCGGCGAGCAGACGAGCATCGATCTCCCGCTGGCCGCGGCCCGGGTCCGCAGCGTGTCGCAGGAGGATCGCTTCTGGCTCGAACTCGGAATCCACGTCGAGCCCATGGCGGCGGCCAAGGTGCAGCGGCTGCAGTCGCGCTACCGCGGCGGGCTCCTGGTGACGGGGGTGCGCGGCGGCGGGCCGGCCAACGAACAGGGCATCCGCGAGGGGGACATCCTCGTCGGCCTCCACGTCTGGGAGACGATCTCTCCCGACAACGTGGTGTACGTCCTCGACAAGGCCCGCGAGGACAACCTCGGCCAGATCAAGTTCTACGTGCTCCGCGGTCGCGAGACCCTCTTCGGACACCTCACGAGCGACACGCTGCGGCGCTGAGCCGGCGCGGGGGCCGCGCGCCGGTCGCGGCCCGTCGGTGCCCCCGTCGCTCCCGCCGACCCGCACCGGGCCCGTGGTCCCCGCGGGCGGCGGCCGCCGGGGCGTGCGGCCCCTAGAATGAAGGCCCCGCTCCGGAGCCGGCCCTTGGAAACGACCTTCATCGACTGGCTGCGCGGACGCGTCGCCGCCGATCCCCGACTCGAGGTGGCGCTGGGCGACGATGCCGCCGTGCTCCGCCCTCCGGCCGGACGGCGGACGGTCGTCACGGTGGACATGCTCACCGAGGGGGTCGATTTCCTCCTCGGTGCCGGGGCCTCCCCGCGGGCGGTGGGGCACAAGGCTTTGGCGGTCAATCTCAGCGACCTGGCCGCGATGGGGGCCAGGCCCGAGGCGGCCGTGATCGCGGTGGCGCTCCCGCGTGCCGAGGCTGCCGCGATCGCGCGGGAGCTCTTCGAGGGGCTCGCGCCGCTTGCCGCGCGCTTGGGCGTGGCCATCGCCGGCGGCGACACGAACACCTGGGACGGCCCGCTGGTCGTCTCCGTGACCGCGCTGGGCAGCGTCCCCCCCGGGGCCGCCTGGCGGCGCGACGGCGCGCGGCCCGGCGACCTCCTCGTGGTCACCGGCCCGTGCGGCGGCAGCCTCCTCGGCCGGCATCTCGACGTCGCCCCGCGCTGCCAGGAGGCGCTCGAGATCGCGGATCGCCTCGCCGTCCACGCGGCGATCGACGTCAGCGACGGGCTCTCGCTCGATCTCGACCGGCTCCTCCGTGCCAGCGGCGTCGGGGCGACGCTCCACCTGGCCGACGTGCCGATCCACGACGACGCCCGGCGCGCCGCGGCGGAGGACGGCCGCCCCCCCCTCGACCACGCCCTCGGCGACGGGGAGGACTTCGAGCTCGTCCTGGCGCTGCCGGCGGCAGACGCCAGGGCACTGGTGGCGGCCCCCCCCGGCGCGCTGCGGCCGGCGATCATCGGAGCGGTGACAGCCGGCGTCGGAATCGAGGCGGTCGCCGCCGACGGCTCGCGTCGGCCCCTCGAGCCGCGGGGGTGGATCCATGGCGACGGGTGAGGAGGGCGGGGAGCCGGGAGTCGTGGTCGTGCCCCTGGCCGACGAGTCGGGGCTGTCGGCGGTGGCGGAGGCGCTCGGGGGCGCACTGCCGCAGCGGGCCTGCCTGGCGCTCGACGGCGACCTCGGCGCCGGGAAAACGACGCTCGTCAAGGCGCTCGCCGCGGCGGCGGGCATCGACCCGGCCACCGTCGTCAGCCCCACCTTCGGCCTGATCCACCTTCACGACCTGGCCCCCGGTCACCCGGCGGGACGGCTGGTGCACGCCGATCTCTACCGGCTCGCCGGGCCGGCCGATCTCGACGAGCTCGGCTGGGAGGAGCTGCTCGCCGCGCCGGGCTGGCTGGCGGTGGAATGGCCCTCGCGTGCCGCCGGGGCGCTCCCCGCCGACCGCCTCGACGTGACGATCGGGATCGAGGGGCCGACGGCGCGAACGCTCGCCTTCACCGCGTGCGGCCCCCGCCACCGCGCGGTGCTCGAAGCGCTGTCGCGCCTCCCCGGCGCGGTTTCCCGCCCCGGCCGCTGACGGCCGCCACGGCGCGCGGCGTGCCCCGCCGAGGCCCTTCGGGGGTGCGCGTCAACGATCCGGACCCGCGCCCCCGGCGAGCCCGGCCAGTTCCGCGGCGATCGGGCCGCGGAGCGTCTCCTCGAGGGCCGAAAGGGCCCTGGCCACCGGCACGCCGTCCAGGAGGCGGTGGTCGGCCAGCAGCGTGACGGTCATCCTGCCGTCGGCGTCGAGGGGCGTCCAGGTGAGGCTCGTGGTGAGGAAGGTGGGGTGGCCGCGGTTCGCGCAGCCGTCGCCGGCCAGCGCGGAGACGCTGAAGGTGCCCACGCGCAGCGCCCGCTTCGGCGTCGCCGCGTGGGCGTTCCAGCGGAGGATCAGCCTGCGCAACGGGCCCGGCACCATCGCCAGCTCGAGCTGCCGGCGGAAGACCTCCCCCACCGGCGCCGTGGCGTGGCGGACGATCTCCGCCTGGATGTCGGGAAGCGTTCTCGACTCGGGCGCGCGGATCCTGGCCCACCACAGCGCGAGGGGATCGAGTTCGAGATCGGCCGCGGCCGCGCCGCGCCCGTCGTCGGCCCGCGGCCGGCTCATCGCCAACGACGCCACGCTCACGGGGCTCGTGGCCCAGGAGGGGGGCCGCCACGGGACGAGGATCCGCCAGGGCACGTACCAGCTGCGCAGGCTCGGGCGGTCCCTCGCCACCAGCCCGTAGGCCTTGATGAACAGCGACGCCCAGCCGATGCGCGGCGCGACGGCGCCGCGGAGCCGCTCCACGGCGGCCAGATCCATGACGCGGTCGACGGGAAACACCGGCACGCGCCGGGAGAGGCGGCAGACATCCCCGACCAGCCGGCGCTGCCCGTCGAGGCGACGCGTGCGGATGCGGATCCCGGGGTCGTTCATCGATGGTGCTCCGCCGGGGCCCGTGGCGGCGGGCGCCGCCGGGGAGGAGATAGCCGATTTCACCCGCCGCGGGCAAGTTCGGAGCGGCCGCCGCTGGTAGACTCGCGATTCCCTGGAGATGCCGATGCGACTCGACCCTTCCACCTCGCTGCTGGCCGTGATCGACGTCCAGGAGCGGCTCCTCCCCGTGATCCCCGGGGCCGACGGGCTCGTGGCCCGGGTCGCGCGTCTGGCGGAGGCGGCGCGGCTCCTGGGGGTGCGGTCGGTGGTCACCGAGCAGTATCCGCGCGGCCTCGGCCCCACCGACGCCCGACTCCGCCCCCTCCTCCCCCCGGCGGATGCGAAGCTCGCCTTCAGCGCCGCCTGCAGCCCGTGCCTGGAGGGGGATCTCGGGGGCGCGGCCGCCGTCGTGGTGTGCGGCCTCGAGACGCACGTCTGCATCGCCAACACCGTCCTCGATCTCCTCGCCCGGGGCGTGGTGGTGTTCGTGCCGGTGGACGCCGTCGCGGCCCGTCATGCGATCGACCACGAGACGGCCCTCCGCCGCCTCGAGGGGGCCGGAGCGATCCCCACCACGACCGAGGCCATCCTCTTCGAGTGGTGCCGCACCGCCGAGCACCCGGCGTTCAAGGCGGTGCAGGCGCTGGTGAAGGAGCCGCCCGCCCACGCGTAGGCGGCCGAGCGGCGGCAGCGCGCCCGCGGGCAGGCCCGATCAGGAGCCCGTGCCCCCGGCCACCGAGAGATCGATCGCGGCGCCGCGGTCGCCGCCGGCGCCCAGCGCCTGCAGGCGGGCCACCTTCGCGGCGGCCGACGGCTCTCCGGCGGATTCGCGGCCCGGGGCCGAGCCGAACCGGATCACGCGCCCCTCCCCGTCGACGAGCTCCCACGCGCGCCCCGCGCCGGGCGGCGGATCGGTCGCCACCGGACGGCACTCCACCAGCCCCAGGGCCACCCATTCCGGGCCGATGACGCGGGCCAGCGTGGCCCCCTCCTCGACCGCCGCGTCGCCCCACAGCGCCCCCTCGGGGCCCTGCGGACTCGACACGATTCCCGTGAGCCGCGGATACCCGGCCGCCGACTCGGCGGTGAAGTCGGCACTGGGAAGGACGTGCCCCTCGGCGTCCACGGCCAGCAGCCCGCCGTCGACCCCGACCATGGCCACCGGCTCGCGGCACTCGACCTCCACCGTGGCGGCCGCGGGGTGCCGCACGTCCACCCGCACCACGCGGCGCACCCAGGGATGCATGTCGAAGGCCCGTGCCAGCCGCACCGGCAGCTCCGGGTCGTGGAGGGGAAGCGGCTGGTCGAGGCTCGACGCGCGCAGCGCCTCGGCGCGGATGTCGGCCTTCACCCACGGGGCCTTGCCGCGCAGCTCGATGGCGGCCGGGACGAGGATCGCCTCCTCCCTCCCGGCCACGAGCGCGGCCACGCGCGGCCAGACGGCGGCACCGACGCCGGCGGCCACCAGGAGCACCGCCACCGCTCCCAGGCCCGCGCGCGAGCGCGGAGGCGGGGCGGCCTCGGCCGCGTTCTCCCGCGCGACGGCGGCGCCCGCCGTGCGGCGGCGCGGAGCGTCGTTCATGGCTCACCCCGGCAACGTCACCACGACTCGATCTGCAGCGCGAGGTCGACGCCGACCCTCTCGCGGACCCGGCCCCGGGCCTGTTCGATCACCATCCGCACGTCCTCCGACGTGCAGCCCGGATGGGCGACGACGAAGTTGGACCGCGGCGAATGGACCGCGGCCTCGCCGACGCGGATGTCGCGCCCCCCCGCCTGGGCCACGAGCGCCTCGGCGGTCGCGCCGTGCGGATCCTTGAACATCATCGCCACGCTGCGCACCCCCGCGGGCTGCTCGGCCCGGTCGACGATCCAGCGCTTCTGCATGCGTTTGGTGAGCAGGTCGGGATCCTCCTCGTCGAGGTCGAGGCGGCAGCCGAGCACCACCACGTCGTCGAGGTTGCTCCAGCGCGACCCGAACGCCAGCTCCGCGCCGCGGCGTTCCACCACCTCCCCGTCGGCGAGCATGACCGTGACGGCCGCCACGCGGTCGCCGATGTCTCCACCCCGGCCGCCGGCGTTGCCGACGAGCGCCCCGCCCACCGTGCCCGGGATCCCGACGAGCGTCTCGAGGCCGCCGAGCCCCGCCTGCACCGCCGCCGACACCACGTGCACGAGCTTCGCCCCGGCCCCGGCGACGACGCCGGGCCGCTCCACGGCGACGGCGCCGAAGGCGGGCGCGGAGAGGCGCACCACCATCCCGTCGAAGCCCGCACTCGGGACGAGGACGTTCGTGCCACCGCCGATGACGCGCAGCGGAATCGCCCGCTCGCGGCAGCGGCGCACGATCCGCGACAGCGCCGCGGCGTCCACCGGCTCGCAGAACCATCGCGCGGGGCCGCCGATCCCCAGCCAGGTGTGGTGCGCGAGAGGCTCCCCCTCCCCGACCGCCACGCCGAGATCGTCGAACGGCGACGCTCCAGCCCCCGTCGCTTCACCTCGCCCCACGCACACCTCCTGCCGATGGCGGCCTCTGGCGCGGGGGCGGGCACCGGTGTCGTCCATCCGCGCGGATCGCCATTGTGCCCCCGGGCGCCGCGGCGCGTCCACGGCGAACCCGCCCGGCCGGCCGGCCGTGGAAAACGACATCCATGCCCCGTTTCCACGTCGGGCGCCCCGTCGACGCCACCGTCGCTCAGGGTGCCTCCCGCCGCATCCGGCGGTGGATCACCCCGTCCACGGCCTGCTACGCCGCCCGCCGGCCCGGGAACGGCGCGGCGGCCGGGTGTGCCAGCTGCATCCAGGCGTCCACCAGCACCGCCAGCGGCATCCGGGGCTCGCCGGGATCGGGGTCCCCCGGATCGCCACCTCCCGGCAGCGGACGGCCGACCACGAGGACGCAGTCCCCCGCGCCGAGGCCGGCGAGGAGGCGGTCGATCCGGGCGTACGCCGCCAGCGGCCGGCTGCCGGCCTCGGCGTCGAGCACGTCCGCGGGCACCGTCAGGCATTCGTCGCACCACCTGGCGGCGCGGTCGTGGAAGCGGCGCGGGTCGCCGAACCGCCGCAGCGCCGGCTCCTCGACGAGCAGGCACAGGCGGCCGCGCGTGAGGCGTCGCAGGCCCGCCAGCGTCGTCGCCAGCGCCCGACCGCTGGTGGGGCAGTCGGCGAACACGTGCGCGTCCTGCCCCCGGCAGATGCGGTCGAGCCGTCCGGGAATGGCCCCGGCCGCCTCGAGCCCGCGGGCGACCACGGACAACGGCAGCCCCGCCCGCAGCCCCACCGCGGCCGCGGCCAGGCTGTCGCGCACGTACGACGCGACCGGCGTCGCCACCGACACCACCGCCGAATCACCGGCATGCCGCAGGAGGAAGGTCTGGCCGTCGAGGCCGCGTTCCAGGGGCACCGCGCCGAGCGTGCCCTGGCGCCGCAGCCCCACCGGCACCACCCGTCCGCCCCCCCGGCGCGCCGCCAGGCGGGCGGCGCGCGGGTCGTCGACATCGACCACGAGCGCTCCGCGGTCGTCGAGGGCGTCGACGATCCGGCCCGTGATCGCCCGGTAGGCCCGGGCGCTGCCGTGGCGGTCGAGATGGGCCCGGCCGAGGTTCGTCACCACGACCGTGTCGCAGGGCACGCCGGCGAGCGTCTCGGCCGCGAGCATGGCACTGGTCACCTCCACGATCACGTGGGAGCAGCCCGTCGCGGCGCAGCGCCCCAGCCATCCGGCCAGTCCCAGGGGGGAGCGGTACTCCGAGTCGGCCGGGGCTCCGCCGTCGCCGTCGAGGCAGCCGAGGTCGGAGAGCACGCCCACGTGCAGCCCCCCCTCGGCGAGCACGGAGGCGGTGAGCCAGGCGCTGGTCGTCTTGCCCGCCGTGCCGGTGATCGCGATCACCCGCAGACGCGTGGCCGGGTCGCCATGGAGCGCCTGGGCGATGCGCGCCAGTGCATGGCGCGCGTCGGGGACGAGGCACAGGGGCGTGCCGAACGTCGGAATCATGCGCTCGGCGACGACGCCGGCGGCGCCGCGGCGCATCGCGCGGCCGGCGCGGTCGTGGCCGTCGCCGTCGTCGCCGGCGACCGCGACGAACACGTCGCCGCGCCGGCAGGCGTCGGGGTCGTCGGTGATCCGGCGGACGACGAGGTCGTCGCAGCCCACGAACCGTGCCCCCGGGAGGAGCGCCGCGAGCCGCACGCCCCCCGCGGCCTCGTCGGGAATCCGCGATCCGTCGGAGGTGGGCGTCGCCGACGTCTCCGCGCCGCCGCGCCGGGAAAACTTCCCCTTCATGATGGCCTCCTGCCGATCGTGCGTCGATCCGCCGCAGCCCCCGGTTGCCCCGGGGAGGAGCGGCCGCCGCGTCCCCCGTCCCGCCGTCGGCGGTCATCCATGACCCCGGCGCGACGAGCATTGTGCGCGGCGCCCCGCGCGGGTCAACCCCGTCCTCCACGCACGTCGCGCGGCCGGTCGGCGCAGCCATCCCGTCTTGCCGCGCCCCCGCCGTTTCCGGTACCGTTCGCGCCGCGGGCCTGCAAAACGGCCACCACGCCCCCGGCGAGGCCGCCTGTGACCGCCCCCCTTCCTGCCGTCGCCTTCACGCTGCCGCACGCGTGCCCCGCGCGGCGCCGGGTCCTCTGGGCGGGCGGGGTGGCCGGCCCGGAATTGACGCTCGCCCGCGAGTCGGTCGCGGCGCTCGGTGGCGCGTCGCTCCTGGCCGTCGACGACCTGCCCGCCGACGGGCCGGACGCGGTGCCCGACCCGCCGCTGTGCATCCTCCTGGCCCACGATCGCACCACGTCCTGGACGCCGGCCCGCGTGCTCGCGCTGTCGCGCCGCTGGCCGCTGGCCCGCGTCGTCTCCGTGGCGGGCAGCCTCGGCGACGGCCGGAGGCGTAGCGGTCCCCTCCTCCCCGGTGTCGAGGAGATCGCCTGGCACGACATCGCCGGCCGCCTGGCGGCCTGGTTCGCCGATCTCGACGCCGGCGCGGCCGGCTCGCTGGGCCTGCCCCCCACCGCGCGCCGCGAGGACCGGCTCCTCGACGCGCCCTCCTTCGCCGCGGCGCGCCCGCGCCGCGGGGGCCGCGGGCCGGTGGCCGTGGTGGGCCGCGACGAGGTCGCGCTCGAGGGATTGGCCGGGTTGGTGGCCACCCTCGGCTACGCCGTCAGCGGCCAGATCGCGGCCCGGCCGGCCATCGACGGCGCCGCGGGAACGGTGCTGTGGGACGCCGTCCGGCTCCTCCCCGACGACATCGAATGGCTGCGGCTGCTGGTCGCCAACCGCCCCGGTGCGGCCGTGGTGATTCTCGACTCCTTCCCGCGCGGCGACGTCGCCGGGGCCGCGCGCGACGCCGGCGCGGCGGCGATCCTCGCCCGGCCGGTGGCGCTCGAGCCGCTGGCGGGCACCCTCGAGGGCCTCGTCCGCCGTCGCGACGCCGCCTGACCGGCGTGGCGGGAGCGGCCCCGACGCCGGGCGAAGGGACGGGAAAAAGGCAGCCGAGTTGGCCTGGGATGCCCGTCCCGCGCCGGCTACCATCCCGCCCCCGCCGGAGCCGATCGATGCAGCCCCCCACCCCACTCCGCCGTCGCCCCGCGGGCCGCGCCGGCCCCCGGCCTGCGGCGGCCGCGGTGGTCGCGGCGGTGCTCGCGGTGCTGGCGGTGGGATGCGGCCATCTCGTCGGCCTCCGCGCCCTCGACGACGCGGTGCGCGACGCCGGGCGTCTCGAGGCCCCCTTCCCGCCGCCCTTCGGCTGGAAGGACGATGTCCCCGACCGGAGTCTGGTCCGCGCCGGGCAACTGGTGATCCAGGCGGACTTCGCCCTGGCCGAGCAGCACCGGCTGTTCCGCGAGCTCGAGTCGCTGCGTGCCGAGGTGTCGCAGGATCTCGGGCTGCCGGTGTCGGACGAGCCGGTGCGGCTCTACCTGTTCTCCGATCCGGCCCGCTACGACGCCTTCGCCGCGCGCCATTTCCCGGCGTTCCCGGTGCGCCGCGCTTTCTTCATCGAGACCGACACCACGCTGGCGGTGTTCGCGGCCTGGCAGGACCGGATCGCCGAGGACCTCCGCCACGAGACCACGCACGGCTACGTCCACGCCGTGGTTCCCTCCGTGCCGCTGTGGCTCGACGAGGGGATCGCCGAGCACTACGAGCTGCCGCGCATCGAACAGGGGCGCCACGTCCATCATGCCGCCCACCTCTCGGGGCGATTCCTCGAGGGGACGTGGCGCATGGATCTCGAGCGCCTCGAGACGCTCGGCGCCGCCGGCGAGATGACGCAGGACCACTACGCCGAGGCCTGGGCGTGGGTCCACTGGATGCTGCACACCACGCCGGCGCGCCGCCGCATCCTGC
>CAISKG010000312.1 GCA_903885855.1 uncultured Planctomycetaceae bacterium | reverse complement strand
GCCTCGCGCAGGCGCCGGGCGCCGTCGCGGCCCGATCCGCGTCCCCGTCCCCGCACGCCCCCCCCCGCGCCGGCACCGCGCGGCCGGCCGGGCGTCCCCGGGGGGCTGCTCGCGGGGCTCGCCCGGGGGATCTTCGGCTCCGGCGGCGGCGACCGGCTCGTCCTCGAGCACGACCGGCTGCGCGTGCGCGTGAGCCCGGCCACCGGCGGCATCCTCTCGCTGCGGCCCCCCGGCGAACGGGGCAACCGCCTCTCGCAGCACGTCGCGGTCCGATCCACCCGTGCCGCCCCGCCCCCAGGCGCGGCCTGGGAGGACGCGCTGGAGCGTGCCGAGCATGCTCCGGCCGTCGCGGAGCGGGTGGAACGCGTCGGCGACCTCGCCGTGGAGAGCCGCTCCGCGCTGGTGGACCACGCCGGGCGGCGGATCGGGCGGGTGACGCAGCGCGTGGAGCTCGTGCCGGGCGAGGCGATGGTGCGCCTCGATCTCGACGTGGCGCTCGACGCGCCGCCGGCGGGGGGCAAGGCGCCGACCCTCGAGCAGTACGTCGCCTGCCGGTTCGCCTGGAACGAGAACGACGACATGGAGCTGCTGCGCGGTCTGCACGGGCAGGCGGTGTCCAGCGAGCGCACCCTCTTCACGGCCCCCCACTTCCTCTGCCTCCGCCCCTGGCGCGGCGACGCGCCGGAGGTGGTGCTCCTCACCGGAGGCCTCCCCTGGCACCTCCGCGCCACCCCGCACACCCTCGACTCGCTGCTGTTGGCCGGCGACGGCACCGCCGGGTCGTTCACGTTGGCCCTCGGCGTGGGCACGCGGCGCCCGGCGGCGGCGGCGCTGGCGCTGCTCGCCGGGGCCCCCGTCCCGGCGACCGAGCCCCCCCCGTCGAGCGCGGCGCGGAACGTGCGCCTCACCTGGCAGGGGCCGGTGCTGGAAGGGGGGCGGCCGGTCGGGGTGCGCGCAGGGCTCCTGGAGACGGAGGGGCGCGGCGGCGACGTCACGGTCGATTGGGGCTTCGACATCGCGGAGGCGCGCGTCGCCGACGCCCAGGGCCGCCCGGTCGAGGGGCGGCAGGTGACCGTGGCCGGGCGGAGCACCACCACCTTCCTGCGCCGCTACGAATGGCTCTGCCTCGATCTCCTCTTTCCCGGCCCCGGCGGGCGGCGACAATGCACCGCGGAGGCAGTGCCCGCAGGAGATCCGCACGGATGATCGTCACGCTCGACGGCCCGGCCGGCGCCGGCAAGAGCACGACCGCGCGCGAGCTGGCGCGGCGTCTCGGCTGGTGCCACATGGACACAGGCGCCATGTACCGCTCCGTGGCTCTGGTCGCGATCCGCCGCGGCATCGACCTCCGGGACGAAGCGGCCCTGGCCGCGATCGCCGCGGGGGTGGCGATCGAGTTCCGCGGGGGGCGCGTGTGGGTCGACGGCGAGGACGTGTCGGAGGCGATCCGCACACCCGAGATCACGACCGCCACGCGCCCCGTCGCCAACGCGCCCCCGGTGCGCGAGGCGATGAAGGGCGTCCAGCGGCGGATGGCGGCGGGCATCGACCTGGTGACCGAGGGGCGCGACCAGGGCTCCGAGGTGTTCCCCGACGCCGAGCTGAAGGTGTTCCTCACGGCGTCGCCGGAGGAACGGGCCCGGCGCCGGCTCGAGGAGGAGCGGCAGCGCGGACGCGACGTGACGCTCGAGGAGATCCTGGCCGCCCAGCAGTCGCGCGACGACGGCGACATCCACCGCGCGGTGGGCGCGATGCGCGAGCCCGACGGCGCGGAGGTGCTCGTCACCGACGGCATGAGCCACGAAGAGGTGATCGGCAGGCTCCTGGAATGGATCGAGCTGCGCCGCGGGCGGGCCCTCGGGGAATCGACCGGGCGGCCGGCCCCATGAGTCGGCCAGCCCCGGCCGGCACCGCCCAGCGCAGCCTCCCGCGCCGGATCCTCTACGACACGCTGCGATTCCTCTCGCGGATCGTGGCGGTGAGCCTGTTCGGCTACCGCTTCCGCTTCGCCGAGCCCCTCCCCCCCGACGGCGGCCTGCTCATCCTCGCCACCCACCAGAGCCTGCTCGACCCGGTCTTCCTGGGGATCGCCTGCGAACGGAGGCTCTCGAGCCTGGCGCGCGCGTCGCTGTTCCGCTTCGGGCCGTTCGGCGCGCTGATCCGCGGCCTCGACGCGGTGCCGATCGACCGCGCGGGCCCGACGCTCGCCGCGATGAAGACCGTGATCGCGAAGCTGCGCGACGGTGCGGCCCTGGTCATCTACCCCGAGGGGACGCGCACCTCCGACGGCCATCCCGGCGAGATCAAGGCGGGATTCGCCCTCATCGCCAAGCGTGCCGGCGTGCCGATCGTGCCCGCGGTGATCGTGGGGGCCTGGGAATGCTGGCCGCGGCAGCGGCCCTTCCCGCTCCCCGGGCGCGTGCGCGTGGAATTCGGGGAGATCATCCCCGTCGCGGAGGTGGCTCGGCTCGACGAGCCGGCGCTCGTGGCGGAGGTCGCGCGACGGCTGACGGCGCTCGACGCGCTGGCGCGGCGGCACCGCGGCGGCGCCACGGCGCCGCTCTCGCCGCGCCGGGAGGCGGTCATGCGGGCGCGGGCGCTGGAGCGCCGTCCGCGGACGGCAGGGGCGCTGCAGGCGGATCGCCCTCGGGCTCGGGCGGCAGTGGAGGCTCCTCGAGCGCCGGAGGCAGCGGCGCCTCGGGAGGGGGCGCCTGCGGAGTGGGCAGCGTCGCCCCCACCCCCGCCCGCTTGAACGGATCGAGCCGCCCGCCGCCGGGGCCTGGCGGGGGGACGTCGGACGACGTGCCGAAGGGGAGCTTCGGCCAGTCGAAGGTCATCGCCGGCCACCCCGAGGCCGCCGGGACCGCCGGGGCATTGCCCGCGGCCGCCGCGCCGCCGGGCTGTGCCTGCGGCAGCGCCGGCGCGGGGGCGAGCACCTCGCCCGGCCCGGGGAACGGCGTGCGCGGGGCGTCGGCGGCGAACTGCTCCGGGGGCACGCCGGGGCCGCCGCGTTCCAGGATGCGCACGCTGACGTCGTCGAGGCGGGCCTCGCCGAGCCCGGTGAGCGCGAAGGTGACCGAGAGCGGCCCGGCCTCCTCCGGCACGACACGGTAGAGCACGAGCCGGCGCCACTGCGGCGACGGGCCCACCCGTTCGGCCAGCGCCGGCCCGCCGATCGAGTCGAAGACCACCAGGCCGTCGACGCTCCCCTTCACGGGGCGTGGCACCCACACGCGCGCCTCGATCTGCACGAGCTTGCCGGGGGGTACGGCGAGGGGCGGTGTGGTGATCCACACCGGCGGGGTCTCGACGATCACCGGGGCGGCCGCGGCGTCGACCGGCTCGACGCGCATCACGAGGCTGCCGCGGCCCGAGGCCGGGGCGGCACGCGACATCTCCACGGCGGTCCGCAGCGTCGCCTGGCTGCGCGCGAAGTGGCGCCAGCCGCCCCCCGAGAGCTCGTCGATGCGTTCCATGCCGCCGCCGGGGAGCAGCTCGGGGCCGGGGGAGGTCGAGGCGAGGGCCTCGACGAAGCGCCAGTGCTCGACGAGCGTGGCATCGGAGGTGGCCAGGGCACCGGCCACGAGCGAGCCGGTGGCCACCACGCCCTTCTCCCACACCAGCCGCTCCACCTGGCCGGCGATCGCGGCGGCGCGCTCGTAGCGGGCGGCCGCGTTGGCGGGATCGGAGGCCACCAGGCTGTCGGCGACGGCGACGTCCTGCCGCGCCGCCTCGAGCATCGCGGGGCCGGGGAGGCGGCCGAGCGCCAGGGGGGGAATGCGGACGAGCAGATCGCCGGCATCGGCCACCAGCAGGCCGGCGAGCTGGCGCACCGCCTCCAGATGCGCCGCGGCCTGGGCGCGGAGGCGCTCCTGCACGTGCGCGGCGACGGCCGGATCGCCGGTCACCAGCACCAGGCTGCAGGAGCGGAAGGGATCGACCACCACCGACACCCCGCCGGTGACGCGCCGGTGGCGGAGGGGGCGCAGGCCCCCCGGGCTCACCTCCCAGGCCTGGTGGGCCTCGGGAATGCCGTTCATGAGCAGCGTCACCGGGGCGGTCTCGGCGGGCATGTCGCCGCGGTAGTGGCTGGCGACGATCTGGCTCCCCTGCGCCTCGCGCCACGCCACCACCATCCGCGCCTTGGCGGCCTCGACGACCACGCCGCGGACGTCCGGATCGCTCGCCGTGACCACGGTGGAGAGGCGCCCCGCCGCCGCCCAGGGCTCGAGGAGGCGGAGGCGGAGGTTCATGACGCGAGCCGCCGCGGCGCGGATCCGCGACTCGTGATCGTCGGCGTCGATGCGACGCGAGGAGGAGAAGAGGATGCCGCGCGACCCGGCCGCCACGGCCGCCAGCGAGGCCAGCGACAGGCTCTCCGGGTCGACCGCCAGCCCGCGGCCGCCGACGCCGGACAGGCAGGCGGCCTGCCGGGCCGTGCGGGCGTCGATCTCGGTGGAGAGGGTGGCGAGGAAGGGGGTGCCGGGGCGGGCGAGCCGCGGCCGCTCCCGCAGCCACGCGAACCAGTCGCGCAGCTCCACGCTCGTGCCCAGCACGGTGCGCCGCGCCACGAGCATGTCGACGTGGCGCGAGAGGCTGCGGAGCCCGGAATCGGCCGAGGCCACCAGCGGCCGGCCGGCGTGGCGGTCGCAGGTGCGGACGCGCCGGGCATGCTCGGCGAGCGTGTCGACGTCGGCCTCGGAGAGCCCCTGCCCCATGTCCCAGAGGAGGACGCGGTCCCAGTTCGACGAGAACGCGGGGAGGGCGTCGGGGCGGCGGACGTCGACCTCGGGAAGCTGCGGCGGCGGACAGACGAGCCACAGCCCCGTGCGCCGCGCCTCCTCGATCTGATCGCTCGACGCCGGGGCGGCGAGGCGCACGGCGTTGAAGCCGAGGGCGGCGAGGGCCTCGAAGGGCTCGCCGTTGTGGTCGATGGCCCGGGGAAAGAACGGCTCCCCGGCGACCTCGAGAATGCCGCGGTTGATGCCGGTGACGGGGTCGGCCGGCGCCGGCGACGCCGGCGCGGCCGGGGGGACGCCCGGCGGTGGCGACCAGGTGAGCGGGGCGGGGGGAGGGGCGGCGCCCGGCGCGAGCCGGGGGAACGGTGCGGCGGG
>CAISKG010000311.1 GCA_903885855.1 uncultured Planctomycetaceae bacterium | reverse complement strand
ATCGGCTCCTCCTCGCCGTGGCAGTGGGTGCAATGGGCCTTGAGGATCGGCCGCACGTCCCGGTCCCAGGCGGGCGCGGTGGGCGCCTGAACCGGATCGGCCGCGCCGGCGGCGTGGGCCGCGAGCCATGCCAGGCCCGGGGACGCCAGTGCGAGGATCACCAGACGACCGCCCAACTGCCGCATCACGTGCCCCGTCACGAAGCGCTCCCCCGCGGATCGACCCGAGTCGACGAGTCTACCACGGCCCACCCGGCGGCCGACCGCGCGGGCCACGGCGCCGAAGCACGCCGCCGCCGGACCGGGTGGATGGTGGCACGAAAGAGTCGCCGGCAGGTGCGAAACCCGGTCCGTCCGACGGGGATCGTCGACGATCGATCGGCTCGTGGCCAAGGCGTCATCCGCCGGGGCGACCGTGCCTGCACTCGCCGCTCCCGCCGTCTGCGGAAGCGCCTGGCTCAACGCCACGCATGCATCGCGCTCACGGTTGTTCGCGCTTCAGAATGATCAGGATGTCGTTGGCGGAGTTGGGTTTCGACTCAAACGCCGTGGGCCGCTCCCCCTTGCCTCCCTCGGGGAAGCAGATCTTCAACGTGTCGCCGTTCAACGCATAGATTCCGGGCGTGGTGCGATCGATCTCGGTGAGATCGATCCACCTGGGCTTCTTGGTGACATTCAGCCCATAGGAGCACGCCTTCTTCGTGTCGCCAACATACTGGGTGATCTTCTCCTCCGTGATGACCCACTTGATGTTCTTGACGGCCTCGTCGGGCACTTTGCGACCGCTATCCTCGGCCGAAACCGCCTGCCACGTGCCCTGGATTTTTTCACGGTCCTCCGTGGGGTCGTCGCTCGCGGCCGCAACGCCCAGCAAGGAAACCACCGTCAGAAGCGTCAACAGGCACGATCTCATCGAGACCTCCGCATCGCAGGTGAGTGGAGTCTGCTTCGCCCCACCTGTGTGTTCCCGGTCAGTGTATCCTGCCGCCCGCCCCTGGGAGCGTGCCTGCGCATCGCTGCCCGGCACGACGCGAGGCAGTGTGATCACCGTCGTTCCGCCGATCGCCGCCCGGGGGCGGATGGTGCGGAGCCGCGGTGGGGGGAGGATGGTCGCAGGGCGTCACTTCGCGGCCGGCGCGGGGACCTTGGCGTCGAAGTCGTCGAAGAGCCGCTCGAGATCCTCCTTGGCCTTGGCCCGCTCGGCCTCGTCGAGCCGTCCGTCGCCGTCGGCGTCGAAGCGGTCGAGCATCTCCTTCTTCCGCGCTTCCTCCGCCTGCCGGCGGCGCAGGGCGGGATCGGGGGGCGCCTGCAGCCCCGTGCCCCCGGCCCCCTGCAGGAGCCGCTTCGTGAGCTCGTCGCGGGCGGCCTCGAGCTCCTTGCCCTCGAGCCTGCCGTCGCCGTCGGCGTCGAAGCGCTTGTGAACCATCCCGAGGATCGTGTTCTTCACCATCGGGCCGTTCTTCTCGAGCTGCTTGCCCAGCTCCTCCAAGGCCGCCGTGCGCTCCTTCTCGTCGAGGGTGCCGTCCTTGTCGGCGTCGAAGCGGCGGAGCATGAATTGCTTGAGCTGCGCCTGGAGGTCGCCCCCCTTCTTCTTCATCGCCTCGAGGGCCTCGGCCTGCTCGGCCTCGTCGAGCGTGCCGTCGCCGTTGGCGTCGAAGCGCTTCATCGCCTCTTCCTTGAGCCGATCGGCCGCCTTGCCGAGGAGGCCGCCGAGGCCTTTCCGGGCCGGCTCGCCCTGCGCGCGGGCGGGGAGCCCGGCGATGAGGGTCAGGCAGACCGCCGCGAGCGGCACCAGGGCCGCGGCGGGGCATCGACGACGCGCGTGGTGCATGGCACACCTCATGAGGGGAGAGCGACCGGGCGATCGCCCTCAAGCCTACCGCCGGCGCTCCTCCGCGGGCCATGCCGGTTCGCCGCGGCCCCGGCCGGCCGGGGGATCCGTCAGGGCTCGCGCGACAGCGCGTACACCACGCCTCCGGCCGCGACGCGCAGCGCCACCTGCACCTCCCCGCCGCTGGCCGGCAGCCGATCGTGACCACGCCACTCGAGCGCGAGGCGCGTGCCGTCGGCGTCGACCGGCCGGGCGTCGGCGAAGCGGTAGCCGTCGAGCTCCGCCCCCGTGGCGTCGAGGAGCGCCGCCTCCACGCGCCCGGCGGGCGCGCCGTCGGAGCCGGGGCGGCGTTCCAGGTTCACCCGCAGCCGGGCCCCGTCGGCGGGGATCGGGACGGTGACGAGCGTCGCCACGCCGCTGCCGGCCCCGACGGCGAGCCCCACGAAGCCGTCACGGCGCAGGCGGGCCACGCCGATCGAGCGGGCGCCCTGCGGGCAGGGGTGGTCGGGATCGCGCGAGAAGGCGTTGAAGTAGACGAGCATCTCCTCCCCCACCACGATCGGCTCGTTGTGCAGCGGCACCGCGCCCGAGGCGTGGTAGCTGCCCGGCGGGCCGGCCGGGATGAAGGGCTGCCCGTCGTCGCACACCTCCCACTCCCCGTCGACGCCGCGCGCGGCCAGCCGCACGGCGAAGCGGCCGGCGGCCTTGTCCATCCCGCAGGGGAAGCCGAGCTCGAGGGGACCGTAGGCGAAGGGGATCATGCACTCCACCGCCGGGAACCCGAGCGCCTCCGGCGTGATCCGCCGGGCCTCCTCGGCCGCGCCCCAGCGGACGAGGTCGGGGCTCCGCGACAGCGAGGGGTGGGCCCAGCCGCCGGCGCGCACGTAGGCCATCCAGCCGCCGCGGGCCGGGTCGGGGACGACCACCAGCCGGTCGCCGCCGCCGCTGGGGAGCGTGTCGAGGCGCTCCAGCGGGCTCTCCCAGCGCAGGCCGTCCGGGCTCGTCGCCAGGTATTCGCCGCGTGCCTGCCAGTGGCGGTCGATGATTCGCTGGGGCCGGCCCAGACTGCCGCTCACGGCGTGGTTGTCCCAGCAGTGCACGCTCTCCCAGTGGGCCACCGCCTTGTAGCGCCGGCCCGGGTCGGGCTCGCGGTCGTCGCGGAGCACCGACCAGCCGTCGAAGTTCGTGAGCATGCCGCCGCTCGTGGCCGCGGCGCCGGCGCCGGTGAGGACGACGTTGTTCTCCCGGCTGCCGCGGAACTCGACCAGCCCGAGCGCGGGCTTGCGCCACACGATCCCGTCGTCCGACTCGGCGTAGCGGCCGAGCATCGTCTCGGTGGGGCGCACGTCGGCCGGCGAGCGCGGGTGGAAGGTGAAGTCGTCGCCCCGCCCCCACACCCCCGCCGCCGCCATCTCGTGCGGCCCCTTCCCGGCCTCGCCCATCATCAGGGTGCAATACCACATGCGGAAGGGGCCGTCGGGCTCGCGGATCACGTTGCCCCAGGCGCAGTCGGCCTCGGTGGCCGGGGCGTCCGGCGCGACCACCGGCGCCGGCGCCGGCACGGCCCGGTTGAAGACGCGCTCGAATCCCGCCTGCCGCGCGATCGAGCGATCGTCGACGAAGAGGATCAGGCCCGGATCGTGGGTCGTGGCCGGGTCGGCGGCCCGGGCGGAGGCGGGCGCCAGGAGCAGTGGCAGCAGGACTCCCGCCAGGACGCGCGCGACGCTCATGCGCCCCCCTCGTCGTCGCGCGGCAGCGGCTCGCCGGGATCGCGCGCGCCCTCGAGGAGATCGAAGTCGCCGGCCATGACGCGGTCGATCCGCCCGCTCCGCCAGCCGCGCACCGTGTCGCGCACCAGCGCGCTGGGCTCGTCGCGGTAGCGGCGCACGATCTGCGCGGGGGCCGGGATCGGCTCGAGCGCCGCAAGCGCCTGGGCGAGGAGCCCCCTGGCCCCGTCGTCGGGGGGCACCTCGGGCTGCACGGCGACCCGGACGCGCACCGGCAGCCGGTCGTAGCCGCGCCCCTCGCGGAGCGGCTGCTCGAGGACGTGGAGGCCGGCCTCCGCGGCCAGAAGCGAGTGGGCGGCGAGCCCGGAGGCCGACAGCACCACGCGGGGCGCGCGGGCGTCGGCGGTCTCGTCGAGGAGCGTCTCCACCTTGATCCCGCGCCGGGCGCCCCAGGCCCGGTACATCGCCGTCAGCCGCGTCAGGAACGCGCGCGATCCCGCCCGCTGCTCGTCCGCGGCGCCGGCGGCCTCGAGCAGGAGGAAGGCGTCGAGCGGCCGCGCCCCCTCGACGTCGGCGACGGCGGTCTCGAGGACGAAGAGCCGCAGCGCCAGTCGCCCCACGTGCTCGGCGGCGAACCGCGTCCGACCGCTGCCGGGCGTGCCGCGCAGCTTCTCGAACAGCCGACGGGCCGACTCGATCCCCGTCTCGATGCGGTCGATCTGCTCGATGGCGCCGAAGACGACGAACCGCTCGGGCGAATCCCAGAAGCCGGGCTCGCGCTGCCGTTCGAGCGCGGCCCGCTTCCGCTCCCGCCAGATGTCGTCGTCGACACGGGCGGCGAGATCGTCGAGATGCCGCTCGAGCGCCGCCACCTCGTCGGCCCCGCCGCGCGGCTCGAAGGCGAGTCGCTCGAGGCGCACCGGGCCCGCCTCCGGAGGTGCCGCCGCCGGAGGGGCCGCCGGCCCGGCGTCGGGGTCGACGAACTCCACCTCCAGGGCGTCGCCGGCGGCGCGCACGAAGAGGAATTGATCGCCGCGCGGCACCTGGTGGCTGACGATGGTGCGGGCGAGGGGGGAGAGCACGTGGCGCTCGATGGCGCGCTTCAGCGGGCGCGCGCCGAGGTCGGGCGTGGTGCCGCGGTCGAGGAGGAAGTCGATGGCGGTCTCGTCCCACACCACCACCCAGTCGCGGTTGCGCAGGCCGCGCCGGCGGAAGACGTCGCGGAGCTCCTTGTGGAGGATGTCGCGGAGCACCTCCCGCGACAGCGGCCGGAAGACGAGGATCCGGTCGATGCGGTTGAAGAACTCGCGCCGGAAGGCGCGGGCCACCGCCTGTTCGACGCTCTCCGCCGCCGGGCGCGCCGATCCCCCGAAGCCCAGGCCGGGGCCGACGGGGAGCGCCGCGCCGAGGTTCGAGGTGAGGATGATGATGGTGTTGCGGAAGTCGGCGGTGGAGCCGCGCGGGTCGGTGAGCCGGCCGTCGTCGAAGACCTGCAGGAACAGGTCCCACACCTGCGGGTGCGACTTCTCGAACTCGTCCAGCAGCACCACCGAGAAGGGCTCGCGGCGGATCCGGTCGACCAGCGCGTTGCCGGCCAGGTCGCGCTGCCCGTCGCCGAGGAGCCGGGCGAGCGACTCGGGCGTCTGCAGCTCGCTCATGTCGACGCGCACCAGCCGCTCGGGGGAGCCGAAGAGGTATTCCGCCAGCGCCTTGGCCAGCTCCGTCTTGCCGGTGCCGGTGGGGCCGGCGAAGAGGAACACGCCGAGCGGCCGGCCCGGGTCGGTGACGCCCGACTTGATCATCGCCACGCGCTCCACGAGCGTCTCCACCGCCTCCGGCTGGCCGATGACGCGCGAGGAGAAGAAGGTGGAGAGCGCTCCCAGATCGAGCCCCTGCCGCTCGTCGAGGACGTCGACCGGGAGCCGTGTCACCCGCGCCACGCAGGCGATCACCTCGTCGAGCGTGGCGGGGGTGCCGGCCGGCGCGGGGCGGTCGCGGTAGAGCAGCGCGAGGAGGTCGAGGAGGTTGCCCGGGGGGGCGGTGTCGCCGAGGTACTGCTGGGCCAGATGGGCCGCCTCCTGGAGCACCGTCTCGGGCATCGGCGGCGGCGGTGCGGGGCGACGGCGCTCCCATTCCCGCGCCACGTCGAGGCTCGCCGCCTCCGACATGGGCGAAAGCCGCACCACTTCGAAGGCCGCCAGCGCCGCCGGCTTGTTGCGGGCCACGAGGTCGAGCCCCGCCGGCTCCGTGATCGCCAGGAGGGGAAAACGCCCCTCCGTGATCGCCGGGAGCACGAGGTCGAGCAGGCCGACGGGGCTGCCGGAGTGGCGGCCCGCGAAGAGGAAGCCGTGGAACTCGGGGGCGAACCACACCATGCGCTTCGACCGGCCCAGCTCGGCCACGAGCGTGCGCACGCGCTGCTCGATCTGGCCGACGAACGACTGCCCGGCGACGAGGTCGAGATGGCCGGCGCGGAACCACTGCCAGCCCCGCGCGCGCAGCTCGAGCCACACCGCCGCGGCGAGCGTCCGCCGCCCCGATCCCGGCTCCCCCACGAGGATCACCGGCCGTGGCGGGGAGGCGGTGAGGGCGGCGAGGATCAGGGCGCGTTTCTCGACGAGCTCGCGGTGCTCGACGAGCGGATCGGGGGGGGCCACGCCGCCGAGCGTGCCCACCGACTCGAGAAACGCCACGTCGACCCGCGCCGCGCGGGTGTCGGCCACCGCCGCGAGAAACTCCCCGATGCGCGGCTCGGCGATCGGCCCGAGGAGCTCCGCGAGCAGCGCGAGATGGTCGTCGTCGAGGTCGGGCCGCAGGGCGTGGGCGCGCGGGAGGTCGCCCGCGGCGACGCGCTCGAGCACGTAGTCGGTGAGGATCGCGCGGAGGGGCGGGAGCTGCCAGGAGGCGTCGAGCGCGGAGAGCACCGTCGCCACCGCGCTCTCCGTGGCGGGGGTGGCACGGGTGATCGCCCGGAGGGCGAAGAAGCGGGTGTAGGGGTGGAAGTCGTTGATCGTGCGCAGCATCCGGTCGCGGTCGTCGCGGCCGATCGCGCGCCGCGCGAGCGCCTCGGCCGCGCACACCGCCAGGATGAGCACGTCGCCGGAATAGAAGCCCACCAGATCGGCGTCGGAGAAGGGGCCGGTGCGCATCGCCTCCACGCAGCGCTCGAAGCCTTCGGCACCGAGGAGGTGGGCCGGCTGCGCGGCGCGCTGGTAATCCTCGAAGGCCCCCTGGGCGAGCGCGTAGATCACCTCGCGCGGCCCCCGCGGCCCGGGCAGAACCTGCACCTCCGGCGGCGGCACCTCTGCGTGTGTCTCGGCCCCGTCACTCGGGCCGCTCTCCCCGCGTCGCTCGCGCCGGGCCACGATCCGGCCGGCGGCGTACCCGGCGGCCGCCGCGAGGCAGCCCAAGGCGATCACCACGATTCCCGGCATGCTGCCCTCCCCTCTCGCGCTCGATCCGCGACCGGCCTGACGCGCCACAGCCTATGCGGACGGGGCGTGGTGCGCAACCGGCTTCCGCCCCCGCCGATAGGCGCCCGGCGGGGCGGCATGGCAGGCTGCCGGGCGATGGACGCCAATCCCTTCACGGCCCGCCGCATCGCCCCCGGGGCGATCCCCTACCGCTTCGATCACACAGGCCAGCGCGAGGCCCTCGTCGAGGCCTGCCTGCGCCTGCCCGCCGCGGCGATCGTCGGCCCGCACGGCACCGGCAAGACGACGCTGCTGCGCACGCTGCGATGGGATCTCGAGCGTCGGGCCGGGCCGGTGGCCCTCCTCACGCTCGGCGACGGCGCCACGCGCGGGGCCGCCCCGCCGCTGCCGGCCGGCCTCGGCCTGCCGCGGGCGTTGGTAACGCAGGCCGCCGCCAGGCCGGCCTGGCTCGTGGTCGACGGCTTCGAGCAGTGGGGGCTCTGGAGGCGCGTGCGGGTCGTGCTCGGCTGCCGGCGCGCCGGCGTGCGGCTCCTGGTCACGGCACACGGGGCGTGCGGCGTGCCGATCGTCCACCGCACCGCCGTCACGCCGCGGACGCTCGCGGCGATCCACGACGGTCTCGTGCAGGACCGGCCCACGCACGTCGCCGTCGGCGACCTCGCGCTGGCGCTCGAGCGGCAGGGGGGCAATCTCCGCGAGGCGCTCTTCGACTGCTACGACCTCCACGAACGCGGGCGGTCCGAGCCCGAAATCTGCCATCGCGACGCCTCCGACCGCGGCGGCGACGCGGCGGCCGCGATGTTGCCCGGGCCCGCGGAGCGTCGATAAATTGTCAGGGGTGGCGGGGGCCGGGCCGGCCGGTGGATCAAGCCCGGTGCGCCGCCAAAGGGGGTGACGCGTGCTCGACATCGAGGCCGATCGACCGCTCGCCGGTCCCGGGGGCAGCCGGCGCACGTTCCTGCGCGTCGGCATGGCCGGGATGGGATCGCTGGGGCTGCCGGCGCTGCTCCGCGCCAAGGCGACCGCGGCCGCCGCCGGACGGCCGGCCAAGGACACCGCCGTGATCCTGCTCTGGCTCGACGGCGGCCCGAGCCACATGGATCTCTACGACCTCAAGCCCGACGCCCCGGCGGAGTACCGGGGCATCTGGCGGCCGATCCGCACGAACGTGCCGGGAATGGAGATCGGCGAGCTGCTGCCCGCCCAGGCGCGCGTCGCCGACACCTTCTCCATCATCCGCTCCCTCCATCACGACAACGGCGACCACTTCACCGCGGCGCATCACATCCTCACCGGCCGCGGCGGGCCGAGCGGTGCCGCCACCGCCGGCAAGTCGCCCGGGATCGGCGCGATCGCCGGCCGGCTCTGCGGGCCGCGCAAGCCCGGCATCCCCCCCTACGTCGCCGTGCCCTACGCCTCGAGCGTCGGCCTCCGGCCGGGGTACTTCGGCGGCAACTACCTCGGGGCCCGCTCGAATCCCTTCGAGACCGACGGCGATCCCTCGGCCAAGGACTTTCGCGTGCGGGATCTCGCACCGGCGGTGGCCCTCGGGCGCCTCGGCGACCGCGACGGCCTGCGGGGCGCGCTCGACCGGCTGCGCCGCGACGCCGACAACTCCGGCGCCGTCGACGCCATGGACGCCTTCCAGCGCGAGGCCTTCTCGCTCGTGACGAGCGACGCCGCCCGGCGGGCCTTCGACGTGGCCGCGGAGGACGACCGGACGCGCGACCGCTACGGCCGCACCGGCTTCGGGCAAAGTGCGCTGTTGGCCCGGCGCCTGGTCGAGGCGGGAAGCACGTTCGTCACGGTCCACTCCGGCGGCTGGGACCACCACTGGGACCTCGAGAAGGGGCTCGAGTCGCGGATGCCCGAGATCGACAACGCCGTGGCGGGGCTGCTCGGCGACCTTTCCGACCGCGGCCTGCTCGAGAAGACGATGGTCATCCTCTGCGGCGAGTTCAGCCGCACGCCGCGCATGAACGACGGCGGCAACGGCGGCCCGCCCCGCTCCATGGGCACGCCGGGCCGCGACCACTGGGGCAACGCCATGTTCGCCCTCGTGGCCGGCGGCGGGATCCAGGGGGGGCGGATCGTGGGGAGCACCGACGCCCGCGGCGAGCAGGTGAAGGACCGTCCCGTCACCCCCTTCGATCTCCACGCCACGATCTACCACGTCCTGGGCGTCGACCCCACGACACACTTCGTCGACCATTCCGGCCGCCCCGTGCCCGTGATCGACCGCGGCGCGGTGATCGGGGAGTTGTTCTAGTTTCATGCGGGAAAGGCCATCCTGGCCCTTTCCCGCGTGGGCGCCCCGGCGAACGCCGAGGGTTCGGCGGGGCTTCGGATCCGCCGCCTCCTGCGGCGGTGTTGCCGCGCGTGCGGTCGTGCGGCCATCCTGGCCCTTTCCCGCGTGGGCGCCCCGGCGAACGCCGAGGGTTCGGCGGGGCTTCGGATCCGCCGCCTCCTGCGGCGGTGTTGCCGCGCGTGCGGTCGTGCGGCCATCCTGGCCCT